>JAFVWD010000149.1 GCA_017501865.1 Clostridia bacterium
GGTTCTGTAGGTTTAATAAGCCTATAGAACCCATTTAAAATACAAACAAACTAAAATTGATGAAAAATTTATGTTTTATACTATGAACAAACTTCGCCACTCGACGTACCATTGTACGCCTTCGGGCAAGCAAAATACAGGCTGTCGCCTTGATTTTGCTCAGTTTGTCCGGTCTGCGCTTTTTTCCTATCCCCTGACAAAGGAGCTGTAAAAACTTATGTTTTTTACAGCTCCTTTGTTATTTTATGCAGCTCTTGAATTTTCTGTTTTTTTCGCTCTATTAATTTTTCGGTTTCTGTAACAATGAGTGAGACAGTAGAAAGTAAAGCGACTATAATCCATTGAGTTGCAGAGAGAGGAGTAGTTTCAAAAATTTCATTTGCAAAGGGCATTATTACAGTGCATATCTGTAAGGCAATGCAAAATAAAGTGCTTGTTAAAAGCTGAGGATTTGAAAACGGAGATATTGTAAAAATTGATTTTTCCGAACGCACATTAAAGGCATGAAACAGCTCTGAAAGGCTCAGAGTGCAAAAAGCCATGGTTCTGCCTGTTTCCAGGGAAAACATATTTTTCCCGAGAATGAATGCAATTAAGGCAATAACACCGAAAAGCAAGCCTTCAACTACAATGTCGAATGCTTTGGTTTTTGTTATAATACCCTCACTTTTCGGGGTAGGCTTGCGTGTCATTATGTTATCCTCTTCCTTTTCTACGCCTAAAGCCATTGCCGGGAGAGAGTCTGTGACTAAATTTAGCCATAAAAGCTGAACGGGTAAAAGAGGTGCAGAAAAACCGAAAACAGACGCAATAAATATTAAAACTATTTCACCTATATTGCAAGAGAGTAAAAACCTTACAGATTTTTTTATATTATCAAAAAGACCTCTGCCTATGCTGACAGCATTTACAATTGTAGCGAAGTTGTCATCTGTCAAAACTAAATCAGACGCATTTTTTGCTACTTCGGTTCCGTTTTTTCCCATAGCGCAACCAATATCCGCCGCTTTTAAAGCAGGTGCATCGTTAACACCGTCGCCCGTCATAGCAACAGTTTCACCCATTTCTTTGAGAATTTTAACAATTCTCATTTTGTGTTCAGGGGTAACCCTTGCAAAAACACGTATGCTTTTTATTTCCTGGCGCAATTCATCATCTGAGAGCCTGTCGAGCATATTTCCGTCAACAGCTTTACTTGTATTGTCAAAAATCCCTAATTTTGTTGCAATAACCTTTGCAGTCAGAAGCTGGTCACCTGTAATCATAACAGGGGTAATTCCTGCATCACGGCACTTTTTAACCGCTTGTGCAACCTCTCTTCTGGGAGGATCCTCCATACCTATTAAACCTAAAAATATTAAATCGCTTTCAGGGTTTTGCGGAAGAACTTTTTCTGTTTTTATTGCTACTGCAAGAACTCGTAAAGCTTTGAGAGCCATATCATTATTAAGTTTTTCAATTTCATTTATGTGCTGCTGAGTAAGAGGCTTTACAGTATTACCTGCTTTAATAAATGAGCATTTTTTCAGAACGTGCTGTAAGGAGCCTTTTGTAATGACTATGTAACTGTCTTTGTTGCGGTGTATTGTCGTCATCATTTTTCGTGTTGAATCAAACGGAATTTCTTTAAGTCGCTTGTTTTTATCGTATGAGGTTTTCAAATCAAACCCGTTTTTCACCGCAGCATTTACAATGGCAACCTCTGTAGGGTCACCGCTTACCGAAGTTTTTCCGAATCTTGATATTTTAGAGCAATTTGTGCAGAGAGCTGCATAATTTAAAAGCTCCTGAGAATCTGAGCTTTTTCTTGAAAAGGGGAGACGTACCTCAGTAACAGTCATTTTATTTTGTGTTAATGTACCTGTTTTGTCCGAGCAGATAACAGTTGCGTTACCGAGTGTTTCACAGCTTGGTAAATGCCTTATGACAGCACCCTCAGAAGCAAGCTTTCCGACACCCCTTGAAAGAACAATTGTAACAATTGCAGGCAGTCCCTCGGGTATAGCGGCGACAGCAAGACTTACTGCAAGCATAAAGCTTGAAAGAATGTCATTTTGTCGTAAAACACCTATTAAAAATATAAGAACACAGCAAACAAGGGCACCATAGCCTAAATATTTTGAGAGAGCAGCAAGCCTCTTCTGCAGAGGTGTGGTGTCATCCTTTTCGTTGAGCATATCTGCAATTTTACCTATTTCAGTATTCATTCCCGTGGCAGTTACAACAGCTTTGCCGTGTCCTGAAACAATGAGAGTTGAAGAGAAAACAAGGTTGTTTTTTTCTGCTGTCGGTCTGTTTTTCTCAGTTAAAGTGACGGAAGCTTTTTCACATGGTACAGACTCTCCTGTAAGGGCACTTTCATCGGCTTTTAAACCTGTAGCCGAAATAATACGTGCATCAGCACTTACCATATCACCATCGTTTAATATGAGTATATCTCCGGGAACAACCATTTCAGCAGGAATTTTAATTTCCTTTGAATTTCTCATTACAGTTGCAACAGGAGATGAGAGCTTTTTTAGTGCTTTAAGCGATTTTTCTGCCTTTTTCTCCTGAAGTGCACCTATAAATGCATTAATTACTACAATCGCAAGAATGGCAAAGGTGTCTGTGTAATCGTTTTCGTGGCTTAAATATGATATTAAAAATGATATGGCGGCAGCTATCAGAAGAATTATTATTGAAAAATCACACATTTGCTTAAAAAAACAGAAAATAAATCCGTGGTGACGTTCACCTGTGAGTGAATTTTTTCCGTACTCTTTTAATCTTTTTTCGGCTTGAGCCGGAGAAATGCCCGTTTCGGCTGAATTCAGCTTTTTTATTGTTTCTTTTATACTTAAAACGGAATAATCTTCCAAAATTATCACCTTTCTTGCTAAAAACTGTTGATACTTGCTTATGAAATATGGTATAATTATAATGATTGTAATCTGTCGAAACGCAGTTTCGTTTCGCAAAAGCCGATTTTATCGGCTTTTTGCAAAATTGTTTTCTTAAAATACAATTTTGCATTACAGTCATTGAAAGGATTACAGTGTAATTTTACACTGTTTCGACTAACTATAATCGTTGTAATGTATATCTATGAAATTCTGAGGCTGTTTATTCAGAAAAGCAAAAAGAAAACGAAAGGAGTAATTTTTTATGATTAAATTATTTAAATATTTAAAACCGCATAAAAGATTTGCTGTCTTTACGTTGTTCCTCGCGGCAATAACCAATGTTATGACTCTCGGATTTCCTTTAATGATGTCAATGCTCATAAATAACGGCATAACAAAAGGAGATATTGATTATATAAGCTCTATAGGAATAGTGATGATAATTCTCTGTACAATTGCAATGTTCGTTTCTATAGCGAACAGCTATTGCTCAAGCAAGGTTTCTGCTTTGTTCTCGGGTGATTTAAGAAGAATGGTTTTTTCAAAAATACAAACCTTTTCACAGGAAGATATTGATGAAATCGGAATACCGTCTCTTATAACGAGGACCACCAATGATATAAGGCAGATTCAGGAGCTGCTCATAATGCTTTTGCGCAGTATTATATCTGTTCCCATAATGTTAGTTGGCGGAACTGTAATGGCGGTTATTATGGCGCCTAAGCTTTCGCTGGCACTTGTTGTCATTTGCCCCGTAATAGGCATAATTGCTCTTGTTCTTGCAAAGACGGTTATTCCGTATTTCAAGAAAATTCAGAAGGGCGTTGACGGTCTTAACTTGGTCGTAAGAGAAAAACTCAACGGAATAAGAGTTATAAGAGCCTTTAACAGAACACAGTATGAGGATGAACGCTTTAAAAAAGCAAATGATGATTTAACAGGTCTTAACTTAAAGGTGTCAAGAATTTTTGCAGCATTAATACCTGTTGCTACATTACTTGTGTTTTTGATTATAGCAGTTCTTATTTTCGCAGGCTATGTGCAGATAAATTCTTTGACAGATCCTACGGAAATTGCAAATACCATAGGTGATTTACAGGCATTTATAATATATCTTGTATTTATAATTGCGGCGCTTGCAAGTGTTGCGGCAATGTTTGTTATGATTCCGAGAGGAAAGATATCGGCAAACAGAATAAATGAAGTTTTAGACCATGATTTAAAAATGGTTGTAAGAGAAAAAACAACTGAAAGTACAAATGACGGCACTATAGAATTCAGAAACGTAAGCTTTGATTATGTTGATGAAGACGGTAACAAGAAACGTGCACTCGACAATGTGAGATTTACAGTAAAAAGAGGAGAAACAACGGCTATAATAGGAAGCACAGGTTCAGGTAAAAGTACTGTGCTTAACCTCATACCGCGTTTTTATGATGTTACTGAGGGTGCAATTATTATTGAGGGTGAAGATGTCAGAGAAATGGATTTTGCATCCATTTACGAAAAACTCGGTTATATACCTCAACAGGCATTTTTATTCAGCGGAACAGTTGCAGATAATTTAAGATACGGTAACGAAGATGCATCAGAAGCTGATTTGTGGGAAGCATTGGAAATTGCTCAGTCGAGAGATTTTGTTGAAAAATTGCCGGATAAGCTTAACAGTATGGTTTCACAGAATGGTACAAACCTTTCAGGTGGTCAGAGGCAAAGACTGTGCATAGCAAGGGCTATAGTAAAAAAAGCCAAGTTTTATATGTTCGATGACAGCTTTTCAGCTCTCGATTTTATTACAGATGCAAAATTGAGGGGTAAGCTTAAGGATGTTCTTAGTGACTCTGCTATAATAATAGTTGCTCAAAGGGTTGGTACCATAATAGATGCAGATAACATAATAGTTCTTGAAAACGGTGTTGTTGTCGGGCAGGGTAAGCACGATTTTCTTTTGCAGAATTGTGAAATTTACAGAGAAATGGCAGAGTCTCAGCTTGAAAAAACGGGGGTGGATGAGTAATGAAAAAAGAAACTCCTGTTTTAGATGAAAAAAGACAAGAGCGCCTTGAAAGAAGACGCGCTACAAGAAAACTGAGATATTCCTCTTACCGTGAGGTTCACGAGGGTGAAGAAAAAGCAGATTCATTCAAAGAAAGTGCAAAAAGACTTTCAGGCTACATATTAGAGCAAAAAACAGCTTTTATTGTAGTAATAATAGCCTGTGCAATTTCTGCATTTTTCAATGTTATAGGTCCCACTTATATAGGCGATGCACTGGATTTACTCAACGAGCAGGTTGCAATTAAAATAGGCGGAGGAGAAATTTCATTAGATGCATTACTTCCGAGCCTTAAGGCGCTTGTTGTAGTTTACGGCGGAATGGCGGTTTTCTCTTTCATACAACAGTATGTAATGGCAGGAATAACTGCAAAGGTTGTAAGAAAATTAAGAGAAAAAATCAATTCAAAGCTGTCCTCTCTCCCGCTTAAATATTTTGACAGTAACTCAAAGGGCGATATTTTAAGCCGCATTATGAATGATGTTGACAATGTGAGTAATACACTTCAGAATAATCTTATTTCGATTGTTTCATCTGTGATTACTATTGTCGGTGTTTTTATAATGATGGTAATTACAAACTGGTTTTTAACAGCATTCATTGTTGTTTTAGTGCCGTTTACTGCATTTATAGCATTAAAAATACTTTCTGTTTCCCGTAAGCTTTTTAAGCAACAGTGGGACAGAACAGGTGAGCTTAACGGTCACGTTGAGGAAATTTACACAGGCCATAAAATAGTTAAAATTTTCGGTCAGGAGCAGCTTGCCGAGGATGAATTCAACGATATAAACGATGAGCTTGTGGCGGTGAGCAGCAAAGCACAGTTTATTTCAGGAACAATAGGTCCTTTTATAAATTTAATGGATAATGTCGGCTATATTTTAGTAGCAATTATCGGCGGATATTTAATTGTAAACGACGGGGTGTTCTCTGTTGCGGGGAAGGTTGTTTATGATATGGGTACCGCGTTTTCTATTGGCGGAATACTTACCTTTATAACATACTCAAAACTTTTTACTTCTCCTATGTCGACTCTGGCACAAATAGCAAATACTATTCAGTCGTGCATGGCATCCTCTGAAAGAGTGTTCAGGCTTTTGGATGAAGAAAGTGAAAAAGATGAAACTTCAGCTTCAGAGGTTACCTTTAATAATTGCCTCAGATTTGAAGATGTTTCGTTTTCGTATTCAGAGGACAAGCCTTTAATGGAGCATCTTGATTTAACCGTGAAAAAGGGGAATCTTGTTGCACTTGTTGGTCCTACGGGAGCAGGCAAAACGACATTTGTCAATCTTCTGATGCGTTTTTATGATGTAAATGACGGTAAAATTACCATTGACGGCAAAGATATAAGAAGCATAAGACGTGACGATTTGCGAAAGCTTTACGGAATGGTGCTTCAGGAAACATGGCTTTTTGACGGTACTATAATGGAAAATATCCGCTACGGAAGACTTGACTCCACTGATGAAGAGGTTTATAATTCTTGCAGACTTTCGGGTGCAGATGAGTTTATAAAAATGCTTCCTGACGGGTACAACACAAAAATTACCGAAAACGGCGAAAATCTTTCGCAGGGTCAGAAGCAGTTAATTACTATTGCAAGGGCATTTTTAAAAAATCCGTCAATTCTTATTCTTGATGAAGCGACAAGCTCTGTTGATACAAGAACAGAAATGCTTGTTCAGAAAGGTATGAATGAGGTTATGAAGGGCAGAACCAACTTTGTTGTTGCCCACAGACTTTCAACAATCCGCAAGGCAGACGAAATCTTATTTATTGATAACGGTACAATAAGAGAACGCGGAACACATGAGGAGCTGTTAGAAAAAGGCGGTTTTTATAAAGCAATGTATGAAAGTGGATTCGGTAAAGCTATATCAACCGATCAGGTTCTTTCAACCGATTATTAATAAACAGATTTCTTTTATGAAAGGGTAGATAGAAATGAATAACACAGAAAAATCTATGGAAAAGCTCGTTGCTCTTTGTAAGGGCAGAGGCTTTGTTTACGCAGGCAGTGAAATTTACGGCGGTCTTGCAAATACCTGGGATTACGGTCCGTTAGGTGTAGAGCTTAAAAACAATATTAAAAATGCATGGAGAAAGAAATTTATTCAGGAAAACCCATATAATGTAGGACTCGACAGTGCGATTCTTATGAATCCGCAAACATGGGTAGCTTCAGGTCATCTCGGCGGCTTCTCAGACCCGTTAATGGATTGCCGTGAATGTAAAACACGTCACAGAGCAGATAATCTTATAGAAGATTTTGACGGTACTGTTGTTGCAGGCTGGTCCAATGAACAGATGATGGACTACATTAAAGAAAAGTCAATTGCTTGTCCTAACTGCGGAAAGCACAATTTTACAGATATACGTCAGTTCAACCTTATGTTCAAAACATTCCAGGGTGTTACAGAAGACAGTAAAAACGAGCTTTATTTAAGACCTGAAACTGCACAGGGTATTTTTGTAAACTTTGCAAATATTCAGAGAACAACAAGAAAAAAAGTTCCTTTCGGTGTTGCTCAGATAGGTAAATCATTCCGTAACGAAATTACACCCGGTAACTTCATTTTCCGTGTTCGTGAATTTGAGCAGATGGAGCTTGAGTTTTTCTGCAAACCGGGTACAGACCTTGAGTGGTTCGAATATTGGAGAGGCTTCTGCAGAGATTGGCTTTATTCATTGAATATTAAAGAAGAAAATCTTCGTCTTCGTGACCATGACAAAGAGGAGCTTTGCTTCTACTCAAAAGCAACAACAGACTTTGAGTATTTATTCCCATTCGGCTGGGGTGAGCTCTGGGGTGTTGCAGACAGAACCGATTATGACTTGACTCAGCATATAAATACTTCAGGTAAAAGTCTTGACTATTTTGACCCTGAAACAAATGAAAGATATATTCCTTATGTAATTGAGCCTTCATTAGGTGTTGAAAGACTCTTCCTTGCAATTCTTACTGAAGCTTATGATGAAGAGGTAGTAGATGCAGAGAAAAATGATACACGTGTCGTTTTAAGACTTCATCCTACACTTGCACCGTTTAAGTGTGCGGTTCTTCCTCTTTCAAAGAAATTAAATGAGCAGGCAACAGAGGTATTTAATACACTTTCAAAGAAATTCAATGTTGAATTTGATGATGCAGGTTCAATAGGTAAGAGATACCGTCGACAGGATGAAATTGGTACACCGTTCTGTGTA
>JAFVWD010000150.1 GCA_017501865.1 Clostridia bacterium
CTCGGTTTGCGGCGATACCTATAACGATACCTTCGTTAATTACGTGCCCGAAGACACTACAACACCCGTAACGTCCTTCACATACGAAGTAGTGGGTGAAACAGTTAAGATTACAGGCTTTGTAGGCGCAGAAAAGGTTATTATCATTCCTGCAGAAATAGAAGGCATCAGCTTTGCAGAAGAAGAAACTTCATTCAAAGAAGCTGTTTTTGCTGAACCAGCTGCTTACGACGTTTCAACAGAAATTGCAGATGTTACCTTCATAGATGATGAAAGCTTAGCACCATCTTCTAAAGAGGATATCTTGAAGCAAGCAACAAAAACAGTTGGTACAAAGAGAACTGCAAAAGAAAAGGTTGCTAAAGAGCCTGCTGCAAAAAAATCTACAAAAGTCGCTGAAGATAAAGCAACTAAATCTACTAAAGAAAAGAAAGAAACTGCTACTAAATCTACTAAAGAAAAGAAAGAAACTGCTACTAAGGCTACTAAAGAGAAAAAAGAAGCTTCTGAAAAAACAACAAAATCATCTAAAACAACGAAATCAACAACTGCTAAAAAAGAAACAAAAGAAAAAGCTGCTAAAGCAGTAAAGGAAAGCAAACCAAAAACTACAAAAGCAGCAAAAGATAAAGCAAAAAAAGAAGTTGAAAAAATCGTTGATGAAGTTAAAATTGATGAAATTTCTTTTGGTAATGTAGAATTTGAGGATGTTAATCTCGAAGATGAAATTCTTAATGAAATAGCTGAAATCAGCAAAGCCAAAAAATAATAATCAACTATCATTAAGCCTTCCCACATATTTTGGGGAGGCTTAAAAAGAAGGGCAAGAAATGGGTAAAGAATTGAAATTCAATAACGGCAAATTTAAAATTATGGTTTTAGGTGACATACACGAAAGACTTGTTATAGAATCTCGTGAAGATGAATTAAAGCAAAGAGACGCACACAAACTATTTGAAATGGGTATGAAGGCTTTCCAGCCGGATTTAGTAGTCCTTTTAGGTGATACATGTAGTGAATATCAGGAATGTGAAAATTATACTCTTCTTCATAAAGAAGCTCTGGAGAGAATATTAAAGCCAATTCTTAAAACAGGTGTACCTATGTGTTACTGCCTTGGTAACCACGAGCACGATTTAGGACACGAAAAAGAAATTGTTGAAGCCTACAGTATGATTGAAAATTTCATCGGAGTTAATGATGAAAGCGCTCCGGGGGACTTCAACTGCAATATTCTCATTAAGGATTCGAAGGGTGAAAATGACATTTTAAATCTCTGGTTCATTGACTCAAACAACTGTGCTGAGGACAGAGAGATTTCTAACTACGACTGGGTTCACAAGGATCAGATTGAATGGTACGAAAAGAAAGCTCAGGAAATCAAGGATTCTCACAACGGAAAAACTATTCCCGCGATTCTTTTTCAGCACATACCTGTATATGAAGAATACGAGCTTTTCAGAGAAGCAAAGCCTTACGAGTACTTCTGGTCAACACCCGGGTATATAAAGCCTTACAAAGACAAACGCTTTATCAAAAAAGAAGGTGTTGAAGGTTATTTAGGCGAAGGCCCCTGCTCTCCTGATATCAATATGGGTCAATTTGAAAGTTGGAAAAAGGTTGGCGACATAAAAGCTGCTTTCTTCGGCCACGACCACCTCAATGATTTTACAGGTGTTGTTGACAACATTATATTAGGTCAGAATAAAACATCAGGGTTCCACGCATACACTGACGGCTGCAAGGCTGCAATAAGAATGATTACAATTGATGAAAATGAGCCTGATAAAATCAACACCAGAATTTATCACTTCAAAGAATTAGGTCTTACTTCGGAATCCTTAGGACCAATTGAAAAAAGAATAAACGACAGAACAAGTATGAATCTTCATAAATTAGGCTATGCCGGCGCTGTCTTAGCAGGTGCTGTCGGTATAGGTGCCATTATTAAACATTTTAAGAGGTGAACATTATGAGTTTAAAAAAGGTTGCTGTTCTTGCAGGTAGCGCTGCATTGGGTGTTTTCGCAAGTAAAAAACTGTTGAAGCAGGATTTTTGTCCCAAATGTGCAGTAAACAAAATTATTGCCTCAGCAAAGGTACAACCGCTTGAAAAAGAGCTTTACAACAACGGTGTTGCTCTCACCCCTCCTATGGGTTGGAGCAGCTGGAACACCTTCCGTCACACCATTGATGAAAGCTTAATCAAGGAAATCGCTGTTGCAATGAAAAAAACAGGTCTTGCAGATGCAGGTTATCAATATATTAATCTTGATGACTGCTGGCAAAGCTCGCTTCGCACTGCCGACGGAAAATTACAAGGCGACTTAACAAGATTCCCGAGGGGTATTAAGCCACTTATTGAGGATTTGAATAAAGACGGCTTCAAGGTAGGTCTTTACACCTCTAACGGTACTCTTACCTGTGAGGATTTACCTGCAAGTCTCTACAATGAAAAAGTTGATGCTGACACACTCGCTGAATGGGGTGTTGAATATTTCAAATATGATTTTTGTCATAATGAAATTATACCTTCAGTTGCTCCGAGTGTAGATAAAATATGTGTAGGCACAAAAGCCGGACATGATTTTATAGAAATAGAGGCAGAGCACGGAACTCTTCTCGGTAACGCAAAGGTTTTCAAGGATGAAAATTTCAAAAGCGGTTTTGTAGTAGGCTCGCTTTGTGCAAATAACGGTGCCTTGGTATTTGATACAATTGACGTTCCCGAAGACGATGAATATGTTTTAACCATTGTATTCAAAAAGGGCGGCCTCCAGAAAAAGTTTCTTGTTTGCACTGTTAACGACAAGGATGAATATGATTGTTATTTCCCTTCCTCAAAAGGCTTTACACCTGACGGAAGACATCAGGTTATAGTAAAATTGAACAAGGGCTTAAATACCACAAAGCTCTCAAATCCTGTAGGCTCAAGAATGGATTCCGCAGCAAGACAATACACAAATATGGGACAGGAATTAAAAAGAGCGACAAGAGAATACGCCGAGAAAAACAATGTACCTGAAAAACCGATTTGCTACTCTATTTGCGAATGGGGTATGAATCAACCCTGGAAATGGGGGGCTAAAGCAGGTAATCTCTGGCGCACAACTATGGATATAAAACCAAACTACCCTTCTCTTCTTTATTGCTATGAATTAAATGTAAGGCTTTACAAAAATGCAGTTATAGGTGGTTGGAATGACCCTGATATGCTCGAGGTTGGTGTCGGCTCACTTACAATGGAAGAAAACAAGTCACACTTCACCTTATGGTGTATGATGGCGGCTCCCCTTATTCTTGGCAACGATGTCAGAAAATTCCTTAAAGAGGACGGCACCGTAGATACTGAAAACAAGGTTTTAGAAATTTTAACAAACAAAAATCTTATTGCGATTGATCAGGATAAGCTGGGAAAACAGGCAAAAAGAATTTTCACGGACGGAATTTCCGATATACTTGTAAAACCTCTTGAGAACAACGAGATAGCTGTTTGCTTTTTTAACAAGGGCAATACACAAAAAAATATGAGCATAACACTCAACAAGCTTCATAATGACATTTATGTAAATCTGCCTATTGTTGACACATATAAAGCAATTAATCTCTGGAGTAATGAAGCCTTTACTGTTACAAAGGATATTTTTGCAAGTGTTCCTCCGCACGGTGTTAAGGTGTTCAGAATCAAGTCTGAAAAAACTGTTGATTAAAAAATCGGGAGGATTATTATGAATTTAAAACTGCTTAAAGAGAATGCCCGAATAAATTTCAAAAAGAAATATGGCGAATCAATTGTCGTTGCTCTTATTATGTCATTAGCATTACCCGGAACAACAATAGATGAAGAAACTATTAAATCTTTCTCAACCGGCATTTCTGAAGAAACATTAGCGCTTTTCGGAATAACATTTTTAGTAACTTCTATAGCAGCATTTGCTTTTGAAATATTAGTTAAACCTATTTTCACAGTTGGCGGTAATCGATTTTTCCTTAAGCTGAGAAGGAATATTCCTACAGGAATAAATGAAACTATGGGAAACTTCAAAGACGGAAACTATAAAAACATAGTCAAAACCACGTTCTTTGTATCTCTTGAGATTATGTTATACTCATTGTTTTTGATTTTCCCGGGTATTATTGCAGCCTTTAACAACTTTCTTGTAGATTATATTCTTGCAGTAAGACCTGATGTAGATTACACCACATCTATGGCAATGAGTAAAAACCTTATGAAAGGTCACAGATTTGAGGCTTTCAAGCTTATTTTTTCCTTTATCGGTTGGGATTTGCTAAGCCTTTGTACTTTCGGTATTTTAAGCATTGTTTACGTATCTCCGTACCGTCAGGCAGCTTTGGTTGAATTTTATTCCTATATCAGAAGCGAAGGCTTACGAAAAGGTCTGATTACTGTTGCAGATTTGCCTGATTATGAAGCGCAGGAGCAGAACCCGTTTTATCCTCAATTCAATCAGGAATTCCAACAACCCGGTATGCAGAATCCAAATCCATACCAACAAAATCCGTATCAGCAAAACCCCTATCAGCAAAATGTATATCAAGATAATCCTTACCGACAAGATTTAAATAATGACTAAATGAAATAAAATAAGATAAGTGGCTGTAAAAAACTGAGCGTTTTTTACAGCCACTTTTATTTATTACATCTTAATCTTATAACATTTAATTTCAAATGGGTTAATAGTGAATGAAAGTGTGTTGCCGTCTGCTATATCAACAGCTACATCATTTCTTTCAAGAAGGTCACACTCTGTAACAGATTTAACTGTATCGAAGAGTTCTGCTTTAACCTCTGTACGAGCACCTGCTTTTTCAACAAAGCGGATGATATAAGCATCTTCATCTTCACATTTTTTAACTGCTTCAAGAGTAACATTCTTTCCGTCAACCTTGATAAATGAACCTGCCAAATCGCCCTTTGCGTCTGCTTTAACATCTACTGCAACTGCAGGGTTATTCATTTCAAGACCACGTACTAAAGTTTCTGCATCCTTCCAATTACCCTTATGAGGATAAATAGAATAAGTGAAGTAATGATCTCCACGGTCTGACATCGGATCAGGATTCATAGGAGCCTTAAGAAGTGTGATTATCATTCTTTGCTTATCAACCTCATATCCGTATTTACAATCATTAAGAATTGTAACACCATATGTATCTTCTGACATATCAATGAAGTTATGAGCGGAAACCTCAAACTTAGCCTTATCGTATGGGTTGTGACGATAATTTGAGCTTTCAATTGTAGCATAAGCAATATCTCTTGTATACTTCTGTGCTCTGACATCAACATCAAAGCCAACCTTAAGAAGCTTTTCCTGCTCGTGCCAGCTGATAAATGTATCAAAATCAATTTTATCAAGCTCTTTATAAAGAATAATGTTCTGCTTAACGAGAGATTTGTTAATCTTCTTTTCAATAGAAACTACTGTGAAAACATCGCCCTCTGAAACTGCTGTTACTTTACCCTTTTCAGTCTCAAATTCTCTGTCAACATAAGAAGCAACAATATCCCATGCATCATATTTACCCGGAAGGTCTTCATAAATTCTGAATACGTTACCTTTTCCTGAAAGTACCTCACGGTTATTTTTCTTATCAAGGATTGAAGTAATTTCTGCTGAATCATCAAGAACTACCTTGAAGTTATCATTTTCAACTACACCTGAGAATGCAACAGCTTCACTCTCTTTAACACTTGCATCCTTAGTATAGAATACCTTATAACCTACTGCAG
Source organism: Clostridia bacterium (assembly GCA_017501865.1). Classification (GTDB taxonomy): domain Bacteria; phylum Bacillota; class Clostridia; order Oscillospirales; family Acutalibacteraceae; genus DTU089. Next base: position 5,755 of record JAFVWD010000150.1, read on the forward strand.
GAATATCTTTTGCAATAAACACGAGCACCTTTGTACCGTCAAGCTTTGTATAGCTTTGTGTCGGAACCTTGTTGCCGTCAGCATCATAAATCTCAACATCCTTGAACGGAAGCTCAATTTTGCTTGTAGCAGCTGTACCGAGTGAATTGAAGAGTGCAAACGGCTTACCGTATTTTTCACTACCGTCAACATTACCCGCAAGTACATCGAGCGCCTCGCTTCTTACACCTTCACCTATTTTAATAATATCTTCATAAATAGCGCAAAGATCTGCAAAAACTTCTGTTATGTGTGAACCCGGAAGAGAATCGTGGAACTGATTTGTTAAAATCATCTGCCAGCCCTCGTTGAGCTTCTCGAGCGGATATTTATAACCATATTTCATTGCAATACTTGCAAACATTTCTGCCTGTCTGTAAAGATTTTCACAGTATCTGTTATATTTCTTAAGAAGGGCTTTTGTAGTATGAACACCACGGTGCTCCTCAAGATAAAGCTCATCCTTCCAAGTAGGAATGTTTGTTTCTGTTGCATTTGCCTTCATTCTTGCAAGAGAATCTTCGATTTTACTTGTCTGGGTTTTAGGAAGACCCGGGAAGTTTTTATAACGCTTTACGTACTCGAGCATTTCGGTGTCTACACCGCCACCGCCGTCACCCCAGCCGTAGCAATACATTGATTCACCGATTGTCTCTTTATCTGTATACTTTTTCCAGTTAACCTTAAGTGAGTCTGCTTCAACTGTACCTATAAAGTGTGTTGGCGGAACAATTGAGAACACCTTAGAGCCGTCAGGACCTTCCCACCAGAAAGTATTATACTGCCATGGGTTTGTGTCGTTCCAGATACCCATTTTATGAGTAACAAAATACTCAACGCCTGCCTTTTTAAGAATCTGAGGCATAGCATAGCCGTTACCGAAAACATCAGGAACCCAACATGTTTTTGGTGTAATGCCGAATTCCTTCTCTGCGAAACGAACACCATGAAGAAGCTGACGAACAAATGATTCACCTGAAACAAGGTTACAATCAGGCTCAACCCACATAGCACCGATGTATTCCCATCTGCCCTCTTTGATTCTTGACTGAACTTGCTTATAAAGTGACGGATATCTCTTAGCCATTTCAATGTATGTAGGTGCAGTACTTTGTGAGAAAATAAAATCAGGGTACTGCTCCATAAGACGAAGCATTGTAGCATGAGTTCTGCCTAATTTTCTTACATACTCCTTGTAAGCCCACATAAATACAATATCAAGGTGAGAGTTACCTACAAGTGCTAAGTTACCCTCTGATTTATAATTAGGATTATTATAAACCTTTTCTTTAAGAACCTTCTGAGCTTTTAAAAGACCGGCTTTGAACTCTTCGCCGTCAAGGTCAAAGTTAACATATGTAAATGCTTCTTTTAAGGTAGCTCTTATAAGCTCCTGAAGACCTGTGTCGTGAACAGGCATAAAGAGTGCATTGAAAACAGCCTTGAAATCCCAGTAAATTTCTTCAATAACAGGGTCAACCACACC
>JAFVWD010000151.1 GCA_017501865.1 Clostridia bacterium
TATTGAAAACAACAAAATAAACATATAAAATATTAAAAATAATCTTTCTATATTAAGAGTTTTAAAATCAGTATATTAAAATCCAACACATAAAAATCACTACAAAGCAGGTAAACTCAATGAATCAGGCTACTCAAATCAAAGATTTCACAAAAGGCAGTATAACAAAAAATTTAATAATATTCGCCTTGCCATTATTCCTTGCAAACCTTTTGCAAGTCGTTTACAATATGGCAGATATGGCTGTTGTAGGTCATATTCTGGGTAAAACAGGTATTTCTGCCGTCTCTGTAGGCGGTGATGTCACTCATCTTTTAACTTTTATTGCAATGGGCTTATCTAACGCAGGTCAGGTTTTAATTGCCCGCTACATAGGTGCCGGACAACGCGAAAAAATCGGTAAATTTGTTGGCACAATGAGTGGTTTTTTAGTTTTAAGTGCATTGGCTTTATCTGCTGCAGGTCTTATTTTTCAGACTGAGCTTTTAACTCTTATGAACACCCCCGAAGAGGCATTTGAGGGTGCCGTAAGCTATTCATCTGTCAGTATGGCAGGACTTGTTTTCATTTACGGTTACAATACAGTAAGCGCAATTTTACGCGGTATGGGCGACTCAAAGCATCCGTTTATATTTATAGCAATTGCCGCTGTCTTAAATGTTGTTCTGGATCTGCTGTTTGTTATAAAATTCAACATGGGTGAAAAGGGTGCCGCTCTTGCAACCATTTTAAGTCAGGCTGTAAGCTTCATTTCTTGTGTAATTTTTCTTGTGAGGAGAAAAAAAGAATTTGAGCTTACAATGAAATTAAAAGATTTTTTTGTTTGGGATACAGAAATGCTTTCCGCTCTTTTAAAATTAGGTATTCCCATGGCTATTAAAACAGCCTCAATTCAGATTTCCAAGCTCTTTGTTAACTCTTATATAAATTCTTATGGTGTCGCTGTTTCTGCTTTCTCGGGAATAGCAAATAAAATTGCAAGTGTTGCTAACCTCATTTCAATGGCTATGAACACCGCCGGAAGTACTGTTGTTGGTCAGAATCTTGCCGCAGGTGAATTTAAGAGAGTAAAAAAAGTTTTAAAGAGCCTTGCAGAAATTACAACTTCAGTTTCAACTCTGTTTTCTGTTTTAATTATCCTTTTCCCGGAGGAAATTTTCTCACTGTTTATAAAAACAACTGAAAGTGATGTTCTGAGTATTGCAAAAAATTATATTCCCATTGCAATCCTGCTCTTCTATGGTGCTGCCGCAAGAGCTATTATGAATGCACTTCTTAACGGTAGCGGTAATTACAAAATTAATTTTGCAACAGCAATTTTCGACGGCATAGTTATGAGAATAGGGCTTACTCTTCTCTTCGGCATTGTTCTCAATATGAAATACTACGGCTTCTGGCTTGGTGATGCTATAGCAGGCTTTACTCCATTCATTATAGGTGTAGTATTTTATGTAAGCGGCAGCTGGAAAAAAGGTGTTGTAAATAAAGCTTAGTTTTCTGACAGTAGAACATTAAATTTTAATACAGTAAAAAGGGGATGTAAAAAAAGCGCAGACCATATAAAACCAGATATAGCAATGGGTTCTGTAGGTTTAATAAGCCTATAGAACCCATTTAAAATACAAACAAACTAAAATTGATGAAAAATTTATGTTTTATACTATGAACAAA
>JAFVWD010000152.1 GCA_017501865.1 Clostridia bacterium
GGTGCAGGAGCAGGTGCAGGAGCGGGAGCCGGTGCTTCTGCTACCGGAGCAGGTGCAGGCTCTGCTGTTTCATTTGAAATAATTGAAACAATTCTCTTTGCTAAGTCGAGTGACAGGTATGAAGTAAATACTGTGTCAACAATTGTTTCTCCTACTGCATCATCTTCAATATTCAAATTGAAGGAAACAGCTACAACATTTTCCTCTGTTTGTCCCTCTGCTTCAAAAGATTCAAGCACATCTGTACGTGAAGTAACCAATTTTGATTCAGGAGTTGAAATATTAACTGTCATACCGAGAATCTCAGATAAAGCTGTTGCAGAAGAACCCATCATCTGATTCATAACCTCACACGCAGCACTAAGACTCATTTCATCAAATTCAAAATCTTCCTCTGAGCCTTGAGTATAGTCATTGCCCATAAGAATGTCTAAGATAATTCTCATATCGTTTCTTCTGAGAATTATTACATTCGCACCCTCTATACCCTCAACATAGTTAATTTTAACTAAGATTGCAGGCTCAAGTTTTGAATAATCGATAGTATCAAAAGTATTTAATTCAACATTAGGAGTTGTTATTAATACCTTCTTATCCAACATTGAAGATACCGCAGTAGCCGCAGCACCCATGCTAATGTTTAAGACTTCACCAATGGCATCAAGGTCATCCGGTGTTAAAAAGATTTCGCTATTAGTCTTCAACTGTTGCATCCTCCCTTTGTTTTTTATCATTTTCATCGCTTAATGACTTAACAAGTTTAATTGCTTTCTTGCCGTTTGATTCGCCCATTCTTGCGGAATACCAAGGCATTCCTTCAATATGAACCTCAATATCGTCATCAATACGTTTATTTAACATTAAAACGTCATTTACTCTTAAGTCGGTAACCTCTTCAAAAGACATTGTGCACTTATCAAGGAAAGCTTCTATTCTGAGGTCTGACCTCTTAAGATAATCCATAAGAAGGTCTTGCTTTTGTTTTTCCTTTTCCTGATCTTGCTGTCTGACACCTTGTGAGTATTTCTGACTAAGATTGTTTATGACTTCTTCGAATTTATCAGCAGGCATACATAGGTTTGCCGTACCTTCGTAAGATTCCTCTTTTATATCAAACGAAACAATAAGTACGATATCCTGCGGTGAAAATGCCTGAATTAATCTACCGTTTGTTTGAATTCCTTTAAAAGAAGTTTCAAGTGGGAAATAGGTTTGCCAAGCATCCTTCATTGTTTTGGCAACCTTTGTCATTACATGCTCGAGTAATGCTGTCTCAATTTCCGTATAATCTCTCTGGAGTATGGTGGGTTCGCCACTTCCCCCCATTAAACGGTCAATTAACATATAACCGAAAGAGGTCGGGAATTCCATAAGCATAGTCGTTTCGCCGTAACTCGAGGTTTCCGGCTCAAAGCCTATGATTCCTACCAGAGTACTGTCGGGAATTGCGTTATTGAACTCAAAATATCTTTGTTCTTCTGTCTGACTGACATTGACTTCACAAATACTATGAAGAGCATTTGTAAAATAAGATGAAATAATTCTTGCAAACGTTTCAAGAAAGTTGTTTAACGATTTAAGCTGGTCCTTAGTAAACTTTTTCGGTGAAGCGAAGTTATACGATTTAATTCGTTCTTCCGGTTCGGACTCAACCGGTGCACCGCTTTTCATTCTTTGCAAAAGTTCATCTATCTGGCTTTGGGATAACGCTTCTGCCATTCAGCTACTCAACTCCTTTCTTGAAAGTGATTTGTAAGTTTTTATTTAGATAACTGTGGAAGTAAAACCTCATTTACATCGCCTTTTTTGGGGTATTCCTCATTATTATAAAGCTCATTAAGTGCTTCGTAAATATTTGTGTTAACGTTACTGTTTTTACCGATAATAACAAGCTCAACACGACGGTTCTTTTTCATACCCTCTTCTGTTTCATTTGAAGCAACAGGGAAGTTATCACCATAACCCATAGTTGTAATCTTCATATTATCAATTTTCTTATTTAATTCAAAATAGTTTGCAACAACTGCAGCTCTTTCACCTGCAAGACGCCATGTTCTTTCAGGGTCCTGCTCAACAGCAGGCTTTGCTGTGTGACCGCAAATATTTATAAGCTTAATTTCCTTTTCATATTCTTTTAAGCCACTGCCTATAAACTCCAGCACCTCGTAAGACTCATCTCTGAGGGTATACTCATTAGGCTTAAAGAATATTGCACTGTCAAATCTTATGTAAATAACATCTTCTATTTTTGCCATTGTAACAGAATCCTGCATCTGACTCTGCTCGACATATTCCTGTAATTTTTCATACAAGGTATCCATTGGCGCTTCTGCCAATTCCTGGTTATTACCACTGCCTTGACCGCCACCTGCTGCCGTTCCCTGTATAAGCTCTTCAAGAACCTCTTTATCAATATTCTGGAAGGACTCGAGAAAGGCATTGAACTTTTCTTCGTTAATAGTTGACATACTTATCATCATAACAAAGAAACATAAAAGCAATGTAACCATATCGGCATATGTATTAAGCCAACTGCTACCGCCACCGCGTTCGGGGGCTTTTCTTTGTCTTGCCATTTTATTAAACCAACCTTTACATAGTTAATGGGTTATTTATTACTTACCCTTTTTTCCACCTGATTCACCATCATCTGAACCGCCTTCAGCAGGCATGAACTTCTTCTGCTTATATTCAGGCAACATATGTATAAGTCTTTCTTGAACGAGTTTCGGGTTTTCACCAGCCTGAATAGCCTGTACACCTTCTGCAATAATTGACATACAGAGATATTCTTCTTCGTGACGAACTCTTAATTTATTTGAAATAGGTACAAATAATGCGTTTGCTACGAGCGAACCGTAGAAGGCTGTAATAAGAGCAACAGCCATATTAGGACCGAGTGCATCCATATCGCTCATATTCTGAAGCATATTTACAAGACCTATTAATGTTCCTATCATACCGAACGCAGGACCCATCTCTGCACCCTTGTCGTAAAATGCTCTGTCAGCATTATGACGGTCATCAAGGTTTGCAAGCCAGCAATCCATTTGTTCTTTAACTTTTTCCTGGTCAACCGAGTCAACTACCATCTGGAAACTGTTTTTCATAAAGTTGTCGGTCATTTCATTTGTATCTTCTTCAAGTGCTAAAAGACCGTTAGCTCTCGCTTTTTTAGCACACTCAACTATTTTTGCTATATAAACTTCCGGTTTGTAAACTTTGGGAGAAAAAACAATTAAAAGATGCTTTGGAATTTTTGCAAACTGAGAAGCAGGGAACATAAACATAAGTGTTGCAATAACACCGCCCAAAGTAATGATAATACTTGGTAGGTCAAAGAAATGCTTTATTGCTTCAGGAACAAACACATATTTTTCTGTTTCTGCATCCCTAGTACACATAATACCAAAAACTATCAAGCCGAATGCAAGAATAATTCCGATTATTGACATTATATCTGGTTTACGTTTCATAAAGCCTAATACGCTCCTTTAAATCTAATTTCCTAATGTTTTACCAATCCTTATAAATCGGCAATATTAGGAATTACTTTTGCCGCGGAACTGCTTGCAATAGAACGGTATTCATAAATCTTTTTTGTTACCTCTTGCATAGGTTCTTTAACAATAATAATATTTTTTGTAACTAATCTTATTGTTGTGTCCGGATTTTCTTCTATAGTTTCTATTAAGTCCGGATTCAAAGCGAACTGCACATTATTTAACTTAGTTAAAATAATCATAGCTTTTCCCCACAATTCTTATTTTGGTTGTTAGTTTGTGCCTGTGAATAATTATATATCTTAATACCGGCGACAACCTCACAACAACCAAAGAGGTTGTCGCGGTATTATTTAAAGATTTATGGTATTTGGGTTATATGGGTTTTATTAAACCCTAATGCATCCCGATACGTTCTGAATAACATACCAAAATGCATTGTTTAAAAATTTTTGGTATATATTCAAAAGATTATGGTATGTAGTTAAAACAAATAATTATTTAACTAACACCTTATCTCTTAAGATTGATAAGTTCTTCTAACATTGAGTCAGATACTGTGATTATACGAGAGTTTGCCTGGAAACCTCTTTGTGTAGTAATCATATCAGCAAATTCTGCTGAAAGGTCAACGTTAGACATCTCAAGAGCACTTGTAACGAGAGAACCTGTACCATCTGAACCCGGATCACAAAGATTTGGTTCACCTGAGTTTGCTGTAGCTGCAAAGTAGTTTGTACCCTGTAACAATAATCCGCTTGGGTTTGCGAAGCTTGCAAGAGAAATTCTACCTGCAACAACATTGCCGAGTTCATCGTGTGAAACAGTAATTGTACCATCAGAAGCAATTGCAATACTGCTGATCTGGTCAAGAGTTACCGCACCGCCATCTGTACCGCCTGAAAGAGCAAATGGTTTTGAAGAAAGACCCATCTCTCTTGAAGCAACAGAAGGAGTAATGTCAATTGTATCATTACCGTTGAGTGCCTGCATTGAGTCACCTGTTGCAGGGTCACGCGGTGGGTTTTGCTGGCTTCTGAAATACTCTGTCATTCCGTCAAAGCCCGGATTTGTAACCTGGATATAGTCACCTTCAGGACCTTTAAGAAGTAATGAAGAAGCTATAGTACCTTCTGAAATTGTTGTGGTATATTTTGTACCTGAAATATCAAGAGTAACTGTCCAGTATGAGTTACCGTCATCAATACCTTCAACATACTCTGCAGTGAACTTGTCAGGAGTAATAGTACCGCTGCCTTTGAAGTCAGTACTTGTTTGCATAAACAACATACCGCCTCCGAAGAAACCATCTTCAACAGCACCTGTCATCTGACCTGTTGTAACAGAGAAGTCTGTACCTGCAATTTCTGCACCTGTAAGAGGCTCGGTAACAGCTTCTTTTGAAGCAACAGCTGCATAAGAATGCATATTAACACTGTTTGTAATTAAATCATTGAGTGCAGTATGGAAATTAGCACTGTTCATATCTAAACCGTAATTCTGCGCCATTTGTGTAAGAGTCGGAATAGTAAGTGTAATTGAACCATCTGCTTCATCATCTGTTTTGAGGATAATTGCCTGACCGGGAACTGCCGGTGTTTCTGAAGAATATGTAACACCTGCAATTGTAACAGTAAGGTCGAACTGATGTGTTGTAGGATCAAGATTTGAAATAGCAAAATCCATAGAACCTGAGTTCGGGAATTTGTTACTTACCGCTGAAATTGTTGCACCACCAAGGAAATACTTTGGTGAAGAAACTGTTGCTGCTGCCGGTTGAGCTGTAGCTCTTTCTAAATCAGCCTGAGTAAATTTCTGACCTACCTTTGTATCAAGTTCAATAGTACCGCCACCTGCAGACTTAAGAGTTACAGGGTAAATAGAGGTACCCATAACTGTGCCTGTGTAATCAATACCATTTACATTAGCTGTAATCTGATACTGAGCAGGATTGGTATTTGCAACTGCTGTTGTTACAAAAGTAATTGCTGAACCATCTGCAATAACCTGATCTGATTCCTCAGGATTAAAGCCTGAAACTGTTAATTTGCCATCAAAAGCGCCGTTTTCTAATGTAATACTTGCAGGATCTGAAACTGCAACACCCTTGAAAGTACCGGCAACTGCTTCTGAACCAAACATATTTCTTGTTGCAGTAAGAGTAAATGTTCCTGCTGCGTGCTGAACACCGCCGTTTGCTTCTGTAATAGCATCATTAATAGCTTCATTAAGCTCATTCATTGAACTGAACTCATGGAATGCATTGAGCTCTACTGAAATAGCACCTGTGCTTGAAATAACTGCTTTTGCAGGAAGACCGTCAGGAAGACCTTCACTTGATGCAATAGAAATTGCAATGTTACCGAATTTGTTCGGATTTGAAGCAGTAATAGTATAATCAATACCGTTAATTGACTCAGTTACTGAGGATTTTTGTGGATTAACAGTACCAATGTTGCTTAAGCAGATTTTCTGAGTATCTGCTGTACCTGTAGCTGTTGTACCGAGAACAAAGTTACCGTTAATATCTGTCAAATAACCGTTTGCGTCGTAGTCAAGCATACCTGCTTTTGTGTAGAAGATGTTACCTGCAGGATCCATAACCTGAAGGAAACCTTCACCGGTAATAGCAACGTCAAGGCCGTAGCCTGTTGTCTGCATACTTGATTGTGACATTTGTGTCTGAATTCCTGCGAGCTGAGAACCATAACCTACAGCAGATGGGTTCTGACCACCTTGGTTTGCTGTACCTGCAGAAGCATTTCTGAGGGCCTGGTAGTAAAGGTCGCTGAAAACAGCACGTTGTGACTTATAACCGTATGTGTTAACGTTTGCGATGTTATTACCTATAACATCCATCTTAGTCTGGTGGGTTTTTAAACCTGCCACACCTGAAAACAAAGCTCTATTCATATTTATTTCTCCTTATGCGGAGCCGCGCATAAGTAACCTATTGGTTTTAACGAAGTGACATCCTTCAATCGGTCGGGATGCCGTAAGCCTCCTCCAAAGGTCCGGCTTAAATAAAATAAGTTACACAATAACAGCTCCGTTAATATTTGTAAATACATTGCCTTGAATTGAATTGTTGTTTACAGTTGTGATAACAGTGTTATTTTTTACACTTACCACAAATGCTTTTTCACCAACAAGAATCAGAGTGTCGTCAAGGTTTTTCTCGCTCGCAAGTCGCACACCTTCATTTAATCTGCTGAGTTCGTCGTCCGTTATATCCATATTATGGTCGACAGCTCTTTTTATTGCATGATTTGAAAAGTTTACCTCACTGCTTTTTTCAATTGTGTTTTTTAAAACATCCGCAAAAGCAACCGAGGGCTCACTTGTTTGTGTGCTCGTTGAAGGCGGATACAATCCCTGACCCGCACCCGGAGTACCTGTTACGATAGGCGAAAAGTGTTTAAAACGAATATCCTCCATGATA
>JAFVWD010000153.1 GCA_017501865.1 Clostridia bacterium
CTCAGGTGGGTCAGAATGGTGCTCGCTTATTATTTCGATTACTTCAATATCCATATTATCAACTCCTGAAAAAGATTTTAACATATTATTAAGGAATAATCAATTTGTTGACATAGATTTTTATAATTGGTAAAATAATATTAAATTTGAAAATCTGAATCGGGTGATGTTATGCCGTATTTATTTGTGCATTTTAAAGAAAAGCTTACACCGGATGGTGAACAGGTATATTTCGCGAAAAGCAGAAATGGTTATAATTGGGAGCAGGTTAATGACGGAAAGCCTGTATTATCAGCGCTTCTCGGAGAAAAGGGATGTCGCGACATCGAAATTATCCGACTTAAAAATAAGGGGTTTGTAATTCTTACAACTGACCTTTGTATTGCAAACAGATATGACGAAAATTTTAACATTGACTGGAAAAAGGTTAACAGCTCCGGCAGTAAATGCTTACGAATGTGGAAGACGGATGATTTAATTAATTTCAGTGATGAAAAATTAATACATTTCGGCAGAGATGATTTCGGTTGTCTTTGGGCGCCTGAAATTTTTTACGATGAGTTAAAGGGTGAATATTTAATTCATTGGGGCTCAACAGTAAAAGAGGACGGTTTTTCTCATATGTCGATTTATTGTTGTACAACTAAGGATTTCGAAGAATTTACAGTTCCCGAGCTTTACTTTACAAAAGAAAATGAAATTTTAGATAGCCATATAATAAAAATACGAGATACATATCATTTATTCTATAAAAATGCGCATAATCCGGGAGTTAATATGCATAGCATATCAAAGACGCTTTGCGGACCTTTTGAGCATGATGACACGTTTTTGAGTTATATGCTGAGCGAAGAGGCAACCTTTAATAAACCCGGTTCTTACGAAGCTCCGACAACCTTTGTTTTACCTGATGGAAAGTGGTGTCTTATGCTCGATTTTTTCGGCTGTGAGAAAGAAAAAATGGGTTACGTTCCGTTTGTTTCGGAGAGTGTGGGCAATTGTAATTTTAAAAGAGCAGATGAAAAATTTACCTTCCCGTACGGATTTAAGCATGGCAGGGTAATAGAAATAACAGATGAAGAATATGAAAGGTTAAATTATTATGAGATTTGAAGTGGCAAAAAAGGAATTTCTGAAGGATGGTAAACCTGTAAAAATAATTTCAGGTGCAGTTCATTATTTCAGAAATATGCCGGATACCTGGGAAGATATTTTACTGAAATTAAAAGCGCTCGGTTGTAACTGTGTCGAAACTTATTGTGCGTGGAATATGCACGAGAAAATTCAGGGTGAGTACGATTTTTCAGGTATTCTGAATATAGGCAGATTTATAGAAACTGCCGGTAAATTGGATTTAATGGTGATAGTAAGACCGGGTCCTTACATATGTGCCGAGTGGGAATTTGGCGGCTTACCGTGGTGGATTCAATCAGATGAAAATATAGAAATACGCTGTATGAACAAGGAGTATATAACCCATTTTGACAGTTACTTGGACAGGCTTTGTGCAGAAATAAAACCGTATTTATTTACAAACGGCGGGCCTGTAATTATGGTGCAGTGTGAGAATGAGTACGGGTACTACGGTGATGATAAAGAATATCTGAATTATTTGAAAAACGGTTTTATAAATCGAGGCATTGATGTTCCGCTTTTTACTTCAGACGGTACATCAGAATCTGACTTGCTTGACGGCACAATTGAGGGATGTCTTGCAACAGTAAATTTTGGCAGCAGGGTTGAAGAAAACTTCAAAGCGCATGACATGCTTTATCCTGATTCCGTTAAAATGTGTATGGAAATGTGGAATGGTTGGTTTGACTCCTGGGGTGAAAAAGAGCACCATACAACCTCTGCGGAAGACTATGCAAAAGTAGTAGATGATATGCTTGCTCGTGGAAGTCTTAATATGTATATGTTTATAGGCGGAACAAACTTTGGGTTTACCTCGGGCGCAAATCATTATGAAACTTTTACACCTGATGTAACAAGCTATGATTACGACGCACTTCTTTCTGAAAATGGTGACATTACCCCTAAATACCTGGCTGTGCGTGATGTAATAAAGAAATATATAGATTACGATTTGCCTGAGATTCCCAAAAATCGCGAAAGAAGAGCATACGGAAAATGTCGCCTTACAGAAAGTGTCGGATTTTTTGAAAGTCTTGACAAGCTTTCAGAGCCTGTTTTCTCAAATGTTCCTAAATGTATGGAAAAATACGGAACAGGCTACGGCTTTATAGCATACAGAACAACACTTAACCGCGATTATAAAGATGTTGAGCTGTTAATTGAAAGCCTTGGGGACAGAGCACAGATTTATATAAATGACAAGCTGATAGATATACTCTACATTAACGAAAAATTGAAAACAAATTTTTCTGCTGAAAAGGGTGATGTATTAACCATTCTTTGCGAAAATATGGGCAGAGCAAATTTTGGTGCGAAAATGATGAGAAAAAAAGGTATTGCAGGCAGATGTCTTATTGATGACAGAATTCATTTTAACTGGGAGGTTTATCCGCTCCCTATGAATAACCTTGAAAAGCTTGAATTTTCAAATAATAAATTTAATGAAAAATCAG
>JAFVWD010000154.1 GCA_017501865.1 Clostridia bacterium
CTACAAAATCTACCGTGCACAATATGTAAACGGCAAATGGAGCGGTTGGAGTGCAATAAAAACAACCAACAACAAAACATTTGCATATGTAGATAAGACTGCAAAGAAAGGTGTGTATTACAAATACACAGTTCGTGCAGTAAACGGAAAATCTGCAAGTAGCTTTACAGCAAGTAAAAATGTTAAGAGATAAATTTTCTCGTTTTGCATTTTAAGTTTAATTGAATAACAATATGAAACCCTATCATTTTTACGTTGTTTAAATGATAGGGCTTGTTTATTTATTCCGAAATTCATTCACCACCCATAATTCTCATTTAAGAAAAGGTTTTTTTTATTGTTAATCTGCATAAATATGCTTCATATTGTTTATTTAGTTTATAAAATTTCACAAAATGTGAATTTATCATAAAATAGTGTTGACTTTAGCGAGTTAAAGTGATAAACTGATAAATGGTAAAAGAATACTTTTGAAAGGAACACTTTTTGTGTCGTGGTGAATGTTATGAACAATATACACACTGAAGCGGTAGATACATTGGTTAAGGGGTTACTGAAACTCAGGACAGAAGAAGAATGTTATGCTTTTTTAGAAGATGTTTGTACTATTAAAGAATTACAGGACATGGCTCAGAGATTTGACGTTGCTTTAAAGCTTTCAGACGGTTTTAATTATAACCAGGTTTCTGCTGCAACGGGTGCAAGCTCAGCTACCATAAGTCGTGTTAACAAGTGTCTTATGTACGGAAATAATGGTTACAAAACAATTATTGAAAGAATTAAAGGTGAGTAAAATGAGTTTTGGTTCAGACATTATAAGAGGTGACGAAAAAGCCGTTTTTTCTTTGCGCTCTCTTTACAGCTCATTCGGCTTCAAGCAGTTCAGAATGAGTAAGTTTGAAGAATATGATTTGTATGTTAAAAATAAAGATTTTTTGGTTTCTAACGAGGTAATAACATTTACTGATGGTTCAGGTAAACTACTTGCATTAAAACCCGACGTTACCTTATCAATTATTAAAAATTCAAAAGATTCAGGTAATAAAATTCAAAAGGTTTATTACGACGAAAATGTTTACAGAACTACTAAGGGTAACAAAGAGTTTCGCGAAATTATGCAAACAGGACTTGAGTGTATAGGCAATATAGGTGTGTATGAAGTAGCAGAGGTTCTTCTTCTTGCTTTGAAAAGCCTTGAGAAAATAACAGATGATTTTATACTCGATGTTTCATATATGGATATTATTTTATCTGTTCTTTCAGATGCAGGACTCGATGAAAATACAAATAAAAAAATTCTTAATGCAATTGGTGAGAAAAACAAAGACGAAATTAAAAAGATTTGTACCGAAAACGGAATTGACAGCGATAGAATAATTTCTCTTGTGACTATAAACGGAAAATATAATTCTGTAATTGAAAGCCTTGAAAAGCTTTGCGTTACATACAGTGAAAAAGCACATCTCGGAGTTTTTAAAAAGATCGTTTCATACCTTTGTGATTGCGGATATTCTGAAAAAATAAACATAGATTTTTCAATTGTGAATAATATGAGTTATTATAACGGTGTTGTTTTTCAAGGTTATGTCAACAAAATTCCTTCAAGCATTCTTTCGGGTGGTCAGTATGACAATTTAATGCTCAAAATGGGTAGGAAAGATAAGGGTATAGGCTTTGCAGTTTACCTCGATTTATTGCAACGTTATAATGAAGCCGACAAAAATTTTGATGTTGACTGCATTTTGTTAAAAAATGATAATGATAATATTGAGGAAATTTCAAAAGCAGTTGCGCAGTTAAAACAGAATAATGATTCTGTTCTTGTACAGAATGAAATTCCTGAAAATATAAAATACAGTAAAGCATATAAACTCACAGAGAAAGGGGCGGTTGAAATATGAAGGAAATTGTAAACGTTGCTCTTCCTAAGGGCCGTCTCGGTGAAAAGGTTTACGATATGTTTGAAAAAGCCGGCTATTCGTGTCCTTCAATAAAAGAAAATACACGTAAGCTCATTTTTGAAAATGAAGAAACAGGTGTTCGTTTTTTCTGGGTTAAACCATCAGATGTTGCTATTTATGTAGAACGTGGCGCTGCAGATATAGGTGTTGCGGGAAAAGATATTTTATTAGAGTACAGTCCTGATGTTTATGAAATGCTCGACCTTGATTTAGGTAAATGTAGAATGGCTGTTGCCGCTCATAAGGATTTCAGAGACAATACTGACAAAACTCTTAGAGTAGCTACAAAGTTTGTAAATATAGCCAAAGCCTTTTACAGTGAAAAGTGTCGCGATATTGATATTATCAAGCTTAACGGTTCAATTGAAATTGCGCCTATTTTAGGTCTTTCAGATGTTATAGTTGATATTGTTGAAACAGGTA
>JAFVWD010000155.1 GCA_017501865.1 Clostridia bacterium
GAGCAATTTGCCCCCGCCCGAAAATCATTTACCGTTAACTACGTCAACAAATCGCAAAAATTGCTTTTTGCCGAGTTCATTTCTCTCAAAAACACCGCATTGCTCTAAAATTCTTGCAAATGTTTCGCCTATTGCCGTTCTTATTATTTCATCGCAGTTCTCATCTGTAACATTGTGGTTTGTAATAAACCTTTCTGCCCAGGAAGCATGTTTTTTTATCTCTTCATTTGAAGTGATATCTCCGTTGTTAAGAATTGTTTCCTTTAAAATCTGCATTTCTTTTTTAAGTCGTGCAGGAAGAACTGCGAGTCCCATAACTTCAATAAGTCCTATGTTTTCTTTTTTGATGTTATGGAATTCCGGATGCGGATGATAGAATCCGTCAGGGCACTCGTCTGTTGTTATATTGTTTCTTAAAACGAGATCTATTTCATACAGACCGTCCCTGAAACGTGTAATAGGAGTTATGGTGTTATGCGGTACACCATCATCTGTTTTTGCAATTATAAAAGCCTCAGAATCGCTGTACTCTCTCCATACAGATAATATTTTACCTGCAAGAGTGCAAATTCTGTCAACATTCTTACCCTTGAGTCTTATTACAGACATAGGCCATTTAACAATACCTGCTTCTATGTCATCAAAGCCGTCAAACTTTAATTCAGTTTCAATTCCGGCTTTTGCCATAGCAAAGGCGTAATTACCGCCCTGGAAATGCTCGTGAGTAAGAATTGAACCGCCTGAAATAGGTAAATCTGAATTAGAGCCTATGAAATAATGAGGGAACTGTTCAACAAAAGAAAAGAGTCTTCTGAAGCCCTTTTCGCTTATTTTCATAGGAACATGGTTTTTGTCAAATACTATACAATGCTCATTATAATAAACGTAAGGAGAATACTGTAAATACCAGTCATCACCATCAAGCTTCACGGGAATTATTCTGTGATTTTGTCTTGCAGGATGATTTACTCTACCGCTATAGCCCTCATTTTCTTTGCACAAAAGACATATCGGGTATGAGGAGCTTTCCATTTTTGCAGCTGCTGCTATTGCCTTCGGATCCTTCTCAGGCTTTGAAAGATTTATTGTAATATCAATATCTCCGTATTCAGTAGATGTAACCCATTTAACATCATTTTTCACACGGTATTCTCTTATGTAGTCACTCTTTCGGGAAAGGTGATAGTAATAATCAGTTGCTTTTTGAGGAGAAGTCTTGTACTCTGATCTGAATTTGCCTATTACCTCTGACGGACGTGGTGTTATTGCACCCATAATTTTAGTATCAAATAAATCTCTGTAAACAACAGAATCCTCACAAAGTCCGTTTTCACAAGCATAATCTAAAATTCCTTTAAGAATTTCCTCAAGAGGCATTTCTTCTGCTTTTTCATCAGCATCAATACCCGAAAGATTTAACACTTCAAGTATTCTGTTAACTGCCCAGATTTCATCCTCTTCAGATATAAGATTTTCTTTTTCGGCATATAAAACCAACGATTTAATCAATGCACTTATTGTCATATACAAACCCCATTTTACAGTAATACAATAATATTATAAATATTTTTTCAATTCTTGCAATATATTTTTTGTAAATATATTGAAAATAATAATACAAACGGATAAAATATTGGGGTAAAAATCGAAAAATCAATACTGATTAATGAAAGGATTTAAAAAATGACTAAGCTTGAGAATTTAACTCCCGAAAGAGTTTTCTTCTATTTTGAAGAAATAACAAAAATACCTCACGGCTCTGAGGACACAAAAAAAATTGCTGATTTCTGCGTAAGTTTTGCAAAGGAGCATTCATTAAAATTTTACAGAGACAGCTCTGACAATATTGTTATATATAAGCCTGCTTCAAAGGGTTACGAAAATTCCGAGCCCATAATTTTGCAGGGCCATACAGATATGGTTTGCCAGAAAACAGAGGACTCTTCCATTGATTTTTTAAACGACGGATTAGAGATATTCGTAGACGGAGACTTTATTAAGGCAAATAAAACAACTCTGGGAGCAGATAACGGAATTGCTGTTGCTTGTATCATGGCAATTCTCGAAAATGATTCTTATTCTCACCCGCCCATTGAAGCTGTTTTCACTACAAACGAAGAAATAGGTATGTTAGGTGCAACCGCTCTTGATGCATCTGTTTTAAACGGCAAAAGAATGATTAATATTGACTCAGAGGAAGACGACGTTATGACGGTTTCCTGTGCAGGTGGCGGTGACTTTTCGGTTTCCTTCCCTGCAGAAAGAAAAACCGTAAGCGGTACTCAGGTTGAAATAGTTTTAAAAGGACTTCTCGGCGGTCATTCAGGAATTGAAATTGACAAAGGAAGAATCAATGCAAACATTTTAGCCGGAAGAGTGTTAAACCACTTGAAATGTACTGATTTTGATTTGCTCAGCATTGACGGCGGCAACAAAACTAATGCAATTACAAATCTTTGTAAAATAAGAATTTCTTCAGAGGATGCAAAAGCTTTTGTAAACAAAGCAAAAGAGTATTTAGAAATTATAAAATCAGAATTCATAATCCGTGAAAGCAGTTTTGTTTATGAAATAAATATCTTAGACACAAGCGAATTCAATGCTTTAAGCAAAAAAACACGCGACGGAATAATTTATGCCTTAACCTGTATGCCTACAGGCGTTTTAGATATGAGTGCGGAAATTGATAATCTTGTTGAAACCTCGCTCAACCTCGGTATTCTCGAAACAACTGAAGAAAATGTCAGAATGCACATATCCCTGAGAAGCAATAAGGAAACTGCCATGGATGCACTCGAAGAGAAGCTTCTTGCTTTTTTCGGTATTTTACCTTGTACAACTGAAATTTCAGGCCGTTACCCCTCTTGGGAATTCAACAACAGCTCTCTGCTCCAGAAGATTTATAAAGATGCCTACGAAAAGCATTTTAATAAAGATCTTAAAACAGAAGCAATTCACGCAGGACTTGAATGTGGTGTTTTTGCTTCAAAAATAAAGGATTTTGACTGCATTTCAATAGGTCCTGATATGTTCGATGTTCACACTACCAAGGAACGTCTTTCAATTTCTTCAACACGTGAATTATTTAATTTACTTCTGAAGGTTCTCGAAAAATTACAGTAAAAAGGAAAAAAATATAATGAATATAAAGAAAAAACCAATAAGCCGTATAGCAGAACTCATTTTCTGCTTAGCTGTAATAACAGCTTGTGCCATTCATATTATTGATTCAAAAAATTTCAAAAATGAATATTTCATAGCTTTCTCAAAGATTGACTGTGAATCTGCGGAAAATGAAGATTTCAAGCGAATTGCCCTTGATGACATACTCAGCTATGAATCCGAATTTTCCAAGTACAATCAATATCAGTATTACAAAGGCTTAAATAAATCTGAGCAGACTGTATACAAGGCATTTGAATATGCACTCGAAAACTCTTACCCTACAGTTTTCATTGACGAAAAAATATTAAGCAATTCAAAATATGACAACGCGGATATTCTTGCTTTTCTTACGTTAGACTCTGCTCTTGCCGAGCAAAATAATTCCTACGAGGAATATATTGATTATGCTGTAGTTTTCGAAGGAAAA
>JAFVWD010000156.1 GCA_017501865.1 Clostridia bacterium
CCTATCATTTTTACGTTGTTTAAATGGTAGGGTATTTAAAGGAGAAAATAAAATGAAGAAAATTTTAAGTGTTGCTTTAGTATTAGTTATTGCTTTCGGAATATTTACTTCTGTGCCGATAACAGCAAATGCAGCAAGTGTCAGTGATTTGACGTTTGTACTCGATAGAGACAATGAGATATATTATGTGACAGATTGCGCAGATGGGGCAACAGGTGAAATTGTAATTCCGGGTACATATAATGACTTGCCGGTAATGTATATAGATGATTATGCTTTCAGTGGCTGTAAGGCTCTTACAAGTGTAACAATCTCTGATGGTGTGACTCATATAGGTGAACATGTTTTTGAAGGTTGTACTTCACTTACAAGTGTAACAATACCTAACAGTGTAAAGAGCATAGGTGTTTGTGCATTTATGGATTGTACTTCACTTACAAGTATAACGATCCCTAACAGTATAAAGAGTATAGGTGGTTCTGTTTTCTTCAATTGTGCTTCACTCACAAGTGTAGCAATACCTGATAGTGTAACAAGTATAGGTGGTTATGTTTTCTCTAATTGCACTTCACTCACAAGTATAGCAATACCTGACAGCGTAACGCGTATGGGTAATTCTGTTTTCTCCAATTGTACTTCACTTACAAGTGTAGCAATACCTGACAGCGTAACGCATATGGGTGATTCTGTTTTCTCCGATTGTACTTCACTTACAAGTGTAACAATACCTGATAGAGTAAAGAGTATAAGCCTATGGACTTTCAGTGGTTGCACTTCACTTACAAGTATAACAATACCAGACAGTGTAACGAGCATAGAAGATTGGGCTTTTGAAGATTGTACTTCACTTACAAGTGTAACAATACCTGACAGTGTAACGAGTATAGGTGACGAAGTTTTCGATGATTGTACTTCCCTCACAAGTGTAACAATACCTGATAGCGTATTGTCTATAGGTTACAAAGCTTTCGGTTATACATTCAGTCTGGAAGAAAATAAAGAATGCAAGGTAAAAGATTTTACAATTTACGGTGTGAAAAAAACAGAGGCTGAGTCATATGCGGTTAATAATGGTTTTAAATTTGTTGCTTTACCGGGAACACTTGCTGTGCCGAAGATTGTAGATATTTCTAAACTGTCAGAGGGCATAAAAATAGAGTGGGATAAGATAGATGATGCACAGAAATACATTGTTTACAAAAGAGTTTATGATGAAACCACAAAAAAATGGAGTGGTTGGAAGGTAATAAAGACTACTGCAAATTTAGAGTTTTTAGATACTTCGGTTAAAATAACTGAAAAGTATCGTTACACGGTTAAGGCTGTTAATGAAACCTCAACAAGTAAGTATAAATCAACAGGAACAATTACATACAGTGTAGTACCAATAGTAAAAGCAGCAAATGTAAGCAATGGTATAAAAATTACATGGCAAAAGATTGTAAATGTAACAGGATATACTGTTTACAGTTCAACCTATAATACCAAAACAAAGAAATGGTCGGGTTGGAAGAACAGAGGAACTGTAGGTAAAAATACAACCTCGTGGGTAGATAAGAGTGCAAAAGCAGGAACGTACTACAGGTATACCGTACGTGCGAGATGTGGCAGTGCAGCAAGTAGTTATGTAGCAAGTAAAAATGTACTCCGTTTACTTAGCCCGAAAGTAAATGTAGCAAAGGCTTCAAACGGTATAAAGGTAAACTGGAGCAAGGTAGCGGGTGCCAAAAGCTACAGGATTTATCGCACACAATATGTAAACGGTAAATGGAGCGGTTGGAAATTACTTGAAACCAGCGAAAAGAAATTTATTTTAACTGATAAAACTGCAAAGAAGGGTGTATATTACAAATACACAGTTAAGGCAGTAAATGGTAGCAATATGAGTGCATATACCGCGAGCGGTAAGATTAAGAGGTGACTCTCTTAACGAATGATGAATTTTGAATTATGAATGATGAATTTCGGGACCTGCGGTCGGCATTTATAATTGAATAACGGAATAAATAAAATCCTATCATTTTCACCAACGAAAATGATAGGATTTTTTTAATTAATTATAACAAAACTGAATTAAATAAATCAGTCTCTTCTTGGTTTTCTGTCTCTGTTGAAGTTTCTTCTTGGTTTGCTGTCCTCTATGTCATTTTCAGGAACAAGACCTTCAACTTCAATGAGAGCATCTCTTCTTGAAAGGTTAATTCTGCCCTGGTCATCAATTTCGGAAACTTTAACAATAACCTCATCACCAACATTAACACAATCTTCAACCTTTTCTACGCGTTTAACGTCAAGCTTTGAGATGTGTACAAGGCCTTCTTTACCGGGAGCAATTTCAACAAATGCACCGAAAGACATAAGACGGGTAACAACACCTGAGTAAATTGCACCTACTTCAGGATCATTTGCAATTGTGTTGATGATGTCAAGAGCGCGCTGAGCATCGTTAATATCAACTGCGGTAACATAAATTGTACCGTCTTCTTCAACGTCAACCTTACAATTACATTCAGCACAAATCTTCTGAATAACCTTACCCTGTTTACCGATAACATCACCGATTTTCTCAACATCAATTTTAGTTGTGAGAAGCTTAGGAGCATATTTTGAAAGCTCTTTTCTTGGCTCTGCAATACAAGGAAGCATAATTTCATCAAGAATGTAGCAACGTGCCTTGTAAGTTTTTTCGAAAGCCTCTTTAATAATTTCAGGTGTAAGACCGTGAACCTTTAAGTCCATCTGAATTGCTGTAATACCCTTTTTAGTACCTGCAACCTTAAAGTCCATATCGCCGAAGAAATCTTCGAGACCCTGAATATCAACCATTGTCATAAAACGGTCGCCCTCAGAAACAAGACCGCAAGAAATACCTGCAACAGGAGCTTTAATAGGAACACCTGCAGCCATAAGAGAAAGAGTTGAACCACAAACAGAACCCTGTGATGTTGAACCGTTAGAAGAAAGAACCTCTGAAACAACACGGATTGTGTATGGGAATTCTTCAACTGATGGAATAACAGGAAGAAGTGAACGTTCTGCTAATGCACCGTGACCGATTTCACGTCTGCCCGGACCACGAGAAGGTTTTGTTTCACCTACTGAGTATGAAGGGAAATTGTAGTGGTGAATGTATCTCTTTTCAACCTCTTCATCAATACCGTCAAGAAGCTGAGCATCACGAGCAGTACCGAGAGTAGTAATTGAAAGAACCTGTGTCTGACCGCGTGTAAACATACCTGAACCGTGAACTCTGTTGAGAAGGTCGATTTGTGCGTTGAGAGGACGGATTTCATCAATACCTCTGCCGTCAACACGCTTGCCCTCGTAGAGCCATGCACGTACAATCTTCTTCTGGAGCTTATAGATACACTCGTCGATCATAGCAATCTTTTCAGGATATACTTCATCGAACTTAGCGTGAATATCATCAATAATCGGAGCAAGTCTTGCATCACGAACTGTCTTGTCGTTTGTATCAAGAGCAACCTTTACACGGTCAGCAGCAAATGCCTCGATAGCATCAAACATATCGTGGTCAACGTCCATAGACTCGAAAGCGAATTTGGGCTTACCGATTTCCTTGCGGATATCGTCAATGAAAGCAACCATTTTCTTGATTTCCTCGTGACCTGTGAGGATACATTCAAGCATCTTATCCTCAGGAACTTCGTTAGCACCTGCCTCAATCATAACGATTTTTTCAGCAGAACCTGCAACTGTAAGAACGAGGTCAGTTTTAGCTCTCTGCTCAAGTGTTGGGTTGAGAACGATTTCACCGTCAACAAGACCAACATTGATGCTTGCAACAGGGCCGTTCCAAGGAATATCAGAAATTGAAATAGCGATAGATGTAGCAATCATACCTGCGATTTCAGGTGAATTGTCAGGCTCAACAGCAAGAACAGTCATAACAACGGAAACGTCATTACGCATATCCTTAGGGAAAAGGGGACGGATAGGTCTGTCAACGCAGCGTGAAGTAAGGATTGCCTTTTCGCTGGGCTTACCCTCTCTCTTTGTGAAAGAACCTGGGATTTTGCCAACTGAATAGAGTCTTTCCTCGTAGTCAACGGAAAGAGGGAA
>JAFVWD010000012.1 GCA_017501865.1 Clostridia bacterium
CCACATCTTTTCACTTCTATCCCTTTTTATAAATTGCATATTCCGTAGTCAGATACGAAAAACTGCAATCATATGCAACCAGCCGTTCTTCCTCATACAAAAGACCGGATATTATAAAGTCCACCTTGCCTTCTTCGAGCATCTTAAAAATTTCATCACCTGAATCTACCATTATTTCAAGATTACATCCTAACGAATTCGAAATTAAGGTTGCTATATTGATATCTATACCCGTAACATAGCCGTTGTCATCAAGATCGGAATACGGTTCACCTACAATTGCAACTGCCGCAGTAAGAGTCGGAGCATATGAAGGCAGCTCAGTAAGCTCAGGGTAATATACCTCGCCCGATTTATAACTCTCTTTTATTGCTTCTATAGTACCATTTTCTGTAAGCTCGAGAATTTCTGCGTTAAACTTTTCTACATAGCTGCTACCCTTTTTAAAATAAATATGGTACTCCGTTGTAAAGGGAAGTTCCTTTACAAGCTTGATTTTTCTCTCATTACCAATGTAAAGACCTGCGGTAAATTCATCTATTACCGCAAAATCAGCAACCTCGGTTTCCACTGCTGAAACAACTGCATCAAGAGTAGAATATTCTTTCACTTCTTCAAAATCCTTACGAACTGATTCTGCAGCCTCAGATGCAAGCGAAGCTGTTTCAACAGCCAATATTTTTTCAGAATAATCAATCTCTTTGTTTTTGCTACAAGAAGAAAGCAACATCAAAAGAGAAAAAATTACTGCAAATAATCTTTTATACATTCTGATTCTCCTGTTTTACATACTTTCACTCTATAATATTACATTAATCGGTACAAGATTTCAACAAATTTCGACACTCAAAATAAAAAAACACAGAACCAGGAAAGAAGCGAACGCAGAAAAAATCCTGCAAAACCTGGTTCTGTGAGTTTCAGGAATATTAAAACGAACTAATATTCCTCCCCCTACGGTTTATATTAAACCTGAGTTTCAACGGTTTGGTGTGGAAACCGTATCGACAATTATTATTCTAACATATAAAAATTATTTTAAAAGATGTTTTTGGCAAATGATGTTTTTTTGCCTAAAAATGACATTTTTTGGTACAATTTTTGTTATTTTTTAAACTTTAAGTGTATTTGTTTTCAAATAGTAAAAAATGCATTGTGATTTTTCTGTTCACAATGCATCTTTTTTTAATCAATTTCTTCTGTTATGGGCATTGATGCAACAGCATTAAGCTTCAAGTCAGCTCTCTTACCGTTTAAAAACTCGTAGTAGCCCTGAGCACCAACCATCGCCGCGTTATCGCCACAATATTTTAATTCCGGCATATAAAGCTTAAAGCCTCTTCTTTCACATTCCTCGCTCATTTTCTTTCTGAGTCGTGAATTCGCTGAAACACCACCGGCAAGAACTATTTGCTTTATATTATTATCTTCCGCTGCCATAATTGTATTTTTAACAAGTATGTCTGTAACGGTTTTTATAAAAGAAGCCCCCAAATCCTCGGGTAAAACCTCTTCTCCCTTCTGCGAAGCATTATGCACGAGATTCACCGCAAAGGTTTTAAGACCTGAAAAGCTGAAATCATACTTACCTGTTGAAATGTGCGGTGTGGGGAATTTATATTTATTTTCATCACCGTTAATTGATATTTTGTCAAGATTAACACCTCCGGGATACGGAAGTCCGACTGTTCTTGCGGCTTTATCCATAGCTTCACCAGCAGCATCATCACGCGTTCTGCCGAGAACCTCAAATTCTGTATAGCTTTTAACATTTACTATGTGACTGTGTCCGCCGGAAACCACAAGGGACAAAAACGGCGGCTTCAGTTCTTCATTTGTTAAATAGTTAGCTGCAATATGTGACCTTAAATGATGCACCGGCACAAGAGGTATTCCTGTTGAAAACGAAAGTCCTTTTGCAAAGTTTACACCAACCAGAAGTGCACCTATAAGCCCCGGTGCATAGGTTACAGCTATTGCATCAATTTCATTAAAAGTACAGTCGGCATCCTGCAGGGCGCTTTTCACAACACCACTTATAGCTTCCACATGTCTTCTTGATGCTATTTCAGGTACAACACCGCCGTAAATTTTATGTTCCTCCACCTGAGAAGCAACTACATTCGAAAGAACCTTACGACCATCTTCTACTACCGCTGCAGCAGTTTCGTCGCAAGAGCTTTCAATACTCAGAATTTTCATTTATGTTTCTCCTAAATACTTTGTATAAATGATTGCGTCTTCATTAGGTTTATCATAAAAATTTTTTCTCATACCAACATTTTCAAAACCTAATTTTTCATACAATCCTCTTGCCGCATCATTACTGACACGGACCTCTAATGTCACCATACTGCAATTTTCTTCACATGCAACAGATATCAAGTGGGACAAAAGTGCTTCACCTATACCAAATCTTCTGTAATTATAAAAAACCGCAATATTGTTAACATAAACTTCACCCAACACATTGTTGGCACCAATATAACCCGAAACTTCATTTTTTGTAATTGCAACATAAAATCTTGCATTCTCCTTTTCCAGCTCTGCCTCGAGCATTTTTTCGCTCCACGGAACAGAAAAGCACTTTTTTTCAAGAAATGCAATATCCTCCAAATGAGTTTCGTTCATTTTTTCAATTTTAATATCATCTATCATTTTGCATCATACCATGTTTTACCGCAGTTAACCTCCGCAATAAACGGAACACTCATTTTAACTGCATTTTCCATTTCTTCTTTTAAAAGAAGTGACACCATATCCTTTTTGTCTTCCGGTGCTTCTATAATCAATTCATCGTGCACCTGCATAATAAGATGCGCCTCGGGAGCTTCATTTTTAAGTCTTTCCCAGACTCTTATCATAGCAATTTTTATAATATCTGCCGCAGTACCCTGAATAGGCATATTCATAGCAACTCTTTCGCCGAAGTTTCTGAGATTTGCATTTGAAGCTGTAAGCTCAGGTAAATATCTTCTTCTGCCAAAAACAGTTTCTGCGTAACCCTTTCTCTTTGCATCAGATTTACACTTTTCCATAAAAGCTGCAACACCTGAATAATTCGCAAGATACCCTTTAATATATCTGTCCGCCTCAGAAACGGTTGTTCCTATATCATTAGAAAGACTGAAGGCACCTATTCCGTACACAATACCAAAATTTACCGCCTTTGCCTTTCTTCTGTCATCTGAGGTAACCTCGCTGAGAGGAACAGAGAACACCTGCGAAGCAGTAGCAGTATGAATATCAATATCCTCGAGAAATGCTTTTTTCATCATCTCATCTTCAGCCATAGCAGCAAGCACACGTAACTCTATCTGCGAGTAATCGGCATCGACTAATACAAACCCGTCCTTGGCATTGAAAAATCTACGCAGCTCTCTTCCTAACTCAGTTCTGACAGGTATATTCTGAAGATTCGGTTCAGTTGAAGAAATCCTACCCGTTCTTGTTTCTGTCTGATTCAAGGTGGAATGAATTCTGCCATCATTATCTATAACCTTCAGAAGTCCGTCACAATATGTTGATTTCAACTTAGAAAGCGTTCTGTACTCGAGTATTTCGGGTATTATAGGATGCTTATCCTTTAAAAACTCAAGCACTTCTGCGTTAGTGGAATAACCATTCTTAGTCTTTTTCTGATGAGGAAGATTAAGCTTATCCTCTGAGAATAAAACCTCGCCCAATTGTTTAGGTGAATTAACATTGAATTCACAACCTGCCAAAGCATATATATTACCTAATTTAACCGATATAACATCTGATAATTTCTCACCGTAAGCAATTATTCCTTCCCTGTCAACAGAGAAGCCCTCACGTTCCATTGAAGCGAGCACCTTCGAAAGCGGAATTTCTATTTCGTAAAGCAGCTTTTCCTGCGAATTCTCTGTAATGGCACTCATAAGCTTTAACGAAAGCGATTCCATAACTGCAGCACCTTTGAGATTAAGTATTTCTTCTTCGCAAACACTCAACTCTTCATCGCTTTGGGCACTTATCTTCACCTTTTCAAGATTGTATACTTCACTTAAAGCACTTACGCTGTAATCTGATGAATTAGGGTTAAGAAGATACCCTGCAAGGGATGTGTCAAGCTTAATTCCTTCTGCACTGAAGCCGTTAATTTCACAAAAAGCAAACAAATGCTTCGCATTGTCGGTATACTTTTCTATTGATTCATCAGACAAGAAATCTTTAGCAAAGCTCATAAACATAAAGTCGGCATTTCTTACAACCGAAACACCCTTTTCTGTTTTGAAGAAGAAATATTCAATTCCGCCATCATCATACTTAGTAATAAAAAATGCTTTTTTTGTCTTTCTGAGCTCATCTAAAAATGAATCGTAATCATCTTCATAATAAACCGATATCTCTTTTGACGGTGATTCATCAGCTAAAGCTTCGCCCTCTTCATCAAGATTGAATCTTTTTATATGCTTGAACATTTCAAGAGAAGCAAAAAGTCTTTTTGCCTTATCCCTATCAGGTGATTTTATTAAATAGTCCTCCGGATTTGTACTTATAGGTGCTTCTAAACAGATAGTACCCAGGGTTTTACTTAAAAAAGCATTTTCTCTGGAGGTTTCAAGCTTAACCTTTGTTCCCGGTTTTATATCAAGATTTTCCAGATTCTCGTATATATTTTCAATAGACCCGAATTTACTTATTAACTCAATAGCACCCTTTGGACCTATACCTGCAACTCCCGGAATATTATCTGAAGAATCGCCTTGAATAGCTTTTATATCAATCAATTGCTCTGGAGTAACAAGATACTCTTCTTTTATTTTTTCTACATCATAAAGTGTAGAAACAGGTTGACCTGCTTTTGTTGAAGCAAGTACCACACTTACATTTTCTTTGACTAACTGCAAGCTATCTCTGTCTCCCGTAGCAATGTAACAAAAATCACCGTCTTTACAGGATGCAGAAAGAGTACCTAAAATATCATCTGCCTCGTACCCTTCTTTTTCTACAACAGTATAGCCTAATGCAGTAAGAAGCTCTTTCAATGGTGCAAACTGCTCAATCAACTCTCTCGGTGCAGGCTTTCTTCCCGCTTTATAATCTGCATACATTTTATGACGGAAGGTTGGCGCTTTGAGATCAAAAGCAATCGCAACGGAATCAGGCTCGTAGTTGCTGAGCAAGGAAAGGAAAATATTAAGAAAGCCGTAAATACCGTTAGTAAATCTGCCATCCTTCGTAGACAACAGTCTTACACCGTAATAAGCTCTGTTAAGGATTGAGTTACCGTCAATAACAAGTAATTTCATAATTAAACTCCTAATGTTTCTAATGTTACAAAATGATAACCGTTCTCTGTAAGATAATTTTCTTCACAAAGAGCTCTAAGACATCCTAATGCCGCAATTTCTGTCTCTCTTCCGGGTGTCTTGACTTTTATGCCTGTCTGATTTCCTATATATTTGTCGAGACCATACATTCCCGAAACACCGCCACAAAGAAAAATTCCGTCATCGGTAATATCTCTTACCAATTCAGGCGGAGTAACCTCCAACACTTCTGTTATAGCCTTACCTATCTCTTCTATACACTCTCTTATAGCAAAATTTATTTCTTCTGCAGTTACCTCAAAGAACATAGGCATACCGTCAGTCA
This sequence comes from Clostridia bacterium, assembly GCA_017501865.1. Classification (GTDB taxonomy): domain Bacteria; phylum Bacillota; class Clostridia; order Oscillospirales; family Acutalibacteraceae; genus DTU089. The sequence continues at coordinate 5,623 of JAFVWD010000012.1, forward strand.
TATCTTTACCCTTTGAAATAGCAACAACACTTTCGTCGCGTATTTCGGCTCCGCCTAAAATTATTTTAAGCTCTTCTGCAGTCAGCTTACCCACTGCTACACCTCTGTTGGTTTTCAGGTATGTTTTAATTTTCTTATCCATATCCGTACCGCCGATTTTAGCACTTTTTGCCACAGCGATGCTTCCCATAGTCACAACTGCAACACTGGTAGTACCGGCACCTATATTCACAATCATAGTTCCATAGGGTTTGTCTAACATAACACCTGTACCAAGTGCTGCCGCAAGGGGTTCCTCTATTAAAACCGCTCTGCCTGCTCCTGCATTTAAAATACACGCAAGAATATTTCTTTTTTCAAGATTTGTAAGTCCTGCCGGCATAGTTGCTGCAATGGTCGGTTTAAAAATCTTATTTTTACAGATTCTTTCTATAAAGGTTCTTAAAAGTAGCTTACTGTTTTCGAGATTAGAGATTCCGCCTGAAAGAAGAGGGCGAACCAATTTAATGGCATCAGGGCATCTGCCTGTCATATTAAGAGCCTCTTTACCTGCCGCGAGAACCTTTCCTGTTTCTCTTTCAAGAGCCAGAACTGCAGGCTCAGACAACACTATACCTTTACCTTCGATTGCCGCAGTAACATTACCTGTTCCTATATCCAGCCCGATTTTAAGACCTACCATTGTAACACCTCGCTTTTTAACGCATATAGAAGTAATTATACACCTATTAACTTAATTTGTAAATAATTAGGATGCAAAAATAAAGACGTCAAACGAGTTTTTCCCGCTTAACGTCTGCTTAATTTATTATTACTCTGTCGGTTTTTCTGCTTTCACATTGTTATCTTCTGCAGACTGTTCACCCTTACCCTTTGTAACAGTTCGGGTAAGACCTCCTGAAACGTAGGTTCTGCCACATTCAGGACAAATATTTGTATGAAGAGTAACAGTCTGACTTACTACCTCTTTATCTTCTCTGTCTGCCTTTGATTGTTCTCTTACCACATGCTCATATTCGTGGCTTCTTACCTTTGATGCCGATTGCTCAGGAGATATGTGTGCTGCCGTTTTAAAGGAAACCCCGGGATCATCTGAACCATCCTGATATTTTCTCTCGGCACAGGTTTTACACTCGCTGTCTTCCATAACCTCCTGCGGAGTTTTAGTAGCATCTGCCTTTTTTAGTAAACCAAGCTCTTCTTCGCTGAGCTCCTTCATTTTAGAGCGGTTTGCAAATCCTGCAACATCGCCTTCAAAATGTCCTGATTTACTGAAGGTGCTGTTCTGAGAACTATTCTGCGCTACTGTATCCGCTACAGCCTGAACAGGAATTGAGGCTTGTGATGCTGCTTTTGCTTCTTGTGAAGCAGAAACACCTCTTAAATATGACTCGTTGTTATTGTAATATACTGAGTACCCCAACACACCGTTAATCATAAATACCACCCTTCCTGCCTTTTTCTTTATTTTAACAATAATAGTAACAAAAGTCAATTATCTTAAGAGAACAATAAAATTTATTGACTTGAAAATTTGTTTTTGATATGATTTAAATAACAGAAGATAAGGTGGTATTGTTATGGCAGGTGTAAAAAATTCAAAGCTCAAATTAGTTGTGCTTGCAGATATATTTGAAAAACAAACAGATGACGAACATTCTTTAACTGCAAACGAGTTGTGTGATAAATTACAAAACGCGGGCATAACCGCGGAACGAAAATCAATTTACAAAGATATAGATGTTCTGAGAGAATTCGGTTATGACATAATAAAATCCACAGGTAAAGCAAACACAGGTTATTTTTTAGGTGAAAGAAAGTTTCAGGAAGCCGAAATCCGACTTATTTCAGATGCAATACAAGCCGCAAATTTCATTTCTGCAAGCAAAACAGCAGAGCTTGTAAAAAAATTTGAAAGCTTCTTGTCAGAAAACCAGTCAAAAATTCTCCATTCACAGGTTTATGTTGAAAGGCGCCACAAAACCTCAAACGAAAGAATTTACTATACCATAAGCGAGTTGGATAAGGCTATCAATAAAAATCTCAAGGTTAATATTCTATATCAGAAAAGAAAAATAACAGATGAATTCAAAACCGCTACCGAAGAAAAAACTCATAAAGTAAGCCCGTACGCACTTATATGGTCAAATGACAGCTATTACCTTATATGTAACAACGAAAAATACGACAATTTAATTCATATACGGCTTGACAGAATAAGCGGTGTAGAGATACTTGATGCAAAATCACGACATTTTAGCGAGGTTAGTATTTATAAAGATACTTTTGACGTTTCGGATTACACTAATAAGCTTTTTGGTATGCATTCGGGAACGCTTGAAACTATAGAATTATGTTGTAACAAAAAATACACTGAACAATTGCTTGAC
>JAFVWD010000157.1 GCA_017501865.1 Clostridia bacterium
CTTTTACACCCCATGGCTTCTGACCCGGGAAGAATTCACAACCGAATTTGTCTGCATAGTCCTGAACCTTATCACGACCTGATGCACGCATTTCGAGCAGATAGTCGATTTTTTCATCAGTTGAAATGCCGTCTTTGTCATACACATAACCGTCGGGGCCTGAAATTGTAACAACCTTACCGCCGAGCTCAGCAATTTTCTTTGCAGCGCCCCAGGCAACGTTACCAAAGCCTGAAAGAGCAAATGTTTTACCCTTTATATCTTCACCAAAGTGTTTAAATACTTCAACTGCATAATAAGTAGCACCAAAGCCTGTTGCTTCAGGTCTTATGAGAGAACCGCCGTATGAAAGACCTTTACCTGTAAGAACACCGTTTTTGAAAGCGCCCTTGATTCTTCTGTACTGACCGTAAAGGTAACCAATTTCACGTGCACCTACACCGATATCACCCGCAGGAACGTCAACATCAGGACCGATATGTCTGTAAAGCTCTGTCATAAAGCTCTGGCAGAAACGAAGAATATCCATATCGCTCTTACCGCGTGGATCGAAGTCAGAACCACCTTTACCGCCGCCTATAGGAAGACCTGTTAAGCTGTTTTTGAAGGTTTGCTCAAAAGCAAGGAATTTCATAATACCTGAGTAAACAGATGGGTGGAAACGAAGACCGCCCTTATAAGGACCTATAGCACCGTTGAATTGAACACGGTAACCTGTGTTTACGTGTACCTTGCCCTTATCATCTGTCCATGTAACTCTGAAAGTGATTTGTCTTTCAGGCTCAACAATTCTTTCAAGTAATGAATACTTTTCATATTCCGGATTCTGCTCAATAACAGGCTCTAAAGAAGTTAAAACTTCTGTAACTGTCTGAACGAACTCCGGTTCATTTGCGTGTTTTTTTGCTACGTCATCAATTACTCTTTGAACATAACTCATTTCCCATTACTCCTTAAAAATAGAATTAATTTTTTACTCAGTTATTTTATACCTGTTTTAGTCAAATTGCAACAAATTTCTTTCCTTAATTTGTAATATTGTAACATTAAATAAAAATAAAGGGGAATAAAACAATATTTTTTTGCAAAATACAGGCAAATTCCAACATTTTTCGACCTTTTTTCGGTGAATTATTATTCACTTTTTCGCTTATTTTTCACATTCTACAGTCCATTATATGTAATTTTATGAAATCGGTGTTGAATATAATGAAAAATACGGCATAAAAATCGGAGCTGCAAAAAATCATTTTTACAGCTCCGTTCTGAAAATTCATTCAACATTTACTCATTAAAATACGCATTTACATATGCCGCAAGCCCGGGGACAATAGATTTTATCTCTTTTCCGGAAGTATTCACAAGAAGGTGGTAGCCTTCCTTATCGCCCCATTTTGTATCTGAGAGCATTTTTCTGAGATCCGCCCTGCTCTTGTCGATTTCTTTCATTTTCTTTTCTATTTCTTTTTCTGAAAGATTTTCATCACCCTTGGCACGAGCCTGACAACGTTTTATTTTTGAAGCCTTATCGGCATAAACAAATATATTAAGCGGATTTTTTCCTGAAAGAAGCACATCGGCACAGCGACCAACTATGATGCAGTCGCCCTTTTCTGCCAATTCTCTTATTACTTTCGTCTGCTCAGTAAAAAGCTCAACAGACTGATTTATAAAATATGTTGAGGCTGAAAATCTGACACCGATTGTTGTAGGGTAGAACGCACGGATATCTCTTTCAGAAGCATTTTCAACATAATCTTTGTCGAGGCCTTGTTTTTCTGCAACCATTTCAATTATCTGATAATCGTAGCAAGGAATATTAAGTGCCTCTGCAAGACGTTTTCCCAACTCACGACCACCGCTGCCGAATTCACGACTTATAGTAATAATCTTTGACATACAAATACCTCCTTCAAATCTGAAACAATAAGTTATTTTTTCTTCTGAGAACATTATAACACAAAAATCTGAATTTTACAACAAATTATCGAGTTCATTAAGAAGAGCCTCATCACTTTTTTTAGTTTTAGAAATTTCAGAAAACTCTTCACAACCAAAACCAATTAAAAATTGTGCTGATGAAGTATTTCTTGTAATATTTGAAACAAATATCTTAAGCTCAGGTGAATCGCCGAATACATCTGATATAAACCTACTGCCGTTGCCAAGTCTTTTCTGTGACGTTAGCACCATATTTTTCAAGTCAGAAATATATTTTTTAAGCTCACCTTCCACAAGCTCTTTGCCCGGTGAACCGCTTTCAGCTATACCGCCTATAATAATGCTGAGCTTATTTTTAACACCGGCAGAAGCATTTATATTCTCTGAAATTACAGCAAGCTCGTCTTTATTGACAGGTGTTTCCAAACTAATTATTTTATCTTTTATAAGCTTTATTGTTTCTTTTATGTCATAATTTTCAACAACGCATTTTTCTAATTCTTCATTTATACTGTTTGACAAAAGATTAATAAAGCCTAACTTTTCTTCGATACCTGCATTTTTCAATTTTTCCTTAAAGTCATTGTCGACAATACCGTCAAGAATATCTTTAGGGGCGCACATCTCACGCATTTCTTTAAAGGTTTTGTAAAATGATGCAAAATCAGCCGCTACTGCAGGCACCTGAACATATTGGAAAATAAATTCAAAATCAATCTCAATATGCTTCTTTTCAAAAGAAAACATAAGCCTTGACAAATCTTCCCAGCCTCTTGCAGTAATAAACTGCTTTCCGTCAGGTGTATTTTCAATAATATAAAAATCAGTAGGCTTTGCATCGAGATATGTAATAATGGAAGGGTGCACGCCTTCATTTACGGCATATTCTCTCCAGACATCGTAATCTGCCTGAATTTCAAGCTTTTGTATTCTGTCGAGGGTCGCTATGTCATACTCCTTAACAGATTTATTATATTCAGGAGGGTTACCTGCTGCAACAATCACCCAACCGTCGGGTACTGGATGTGACCCGAAGGTTTTGTACTGTAAAAATCTGAGCATCGATGGTGCAAGAGTTTCTGAAACACAGTTAATTTCATCTAAAAATAAAATCCCCTGTTTATGCCCCGTTCTTTCTATATATCCGTAAACATCCGCAAGTATTTCGCTCATTGTGAATTCAGAAACACTGTATTCAATACCGTCATACACCTGGGTTTTTATAAACGGCAAGCCCAACGCACTCTGACGCGTATGGTGTGTCATAGAATATGAAACAATTCCTATATTCATATCCTTTGCTATTTTCTCCATAACCGCCGTTTTACCTATACCCGGAGGACCGTAAAGAAACACAGGACGTTGCTTGTTAACAGGAATTACAAAGCCGCCGTTTTCATCTTTTTCAAGATATGCCTCTATTGTATGCTTTATATGTTTTGTTGCTTCTTTAATATTCATAATACATCCTCATATTGAAAGTAATTCATTAAGTAAATCTTCAGTTTCCGAAAAAGCTGTTTTCTGTTTTTTTAATGATAACGTCTCCTGCAAATTACCGTAGCCTTTTTTTGCACAAAAGCTGTAAAGCGAAGCGCAGAATTCCGTATCAAAATTAAAGTTTTCCAACAGATATGATAACACATTTTCATCGTTAACTTCAACTGCAAAAAATGCTACATCCTTTTCATTTCCCGAAAGCAAATCATAATACATTTTTTCAGTGTATTCATCAAGCTCCTCAGGGTACGCTAGTCTGAATGCCGCAACAAAAGGCTTCTCTGTTTCCTCTGCCTTTTCTAATTGTGAATCATACTTTTTGAAATCAAATCTACCGTCAATTATTATGTAGTCCTCATCATCGTTATATGAATAATATGCACTGCTCATAAACACCCTGACTTTTTCTTTTTCTAAGGACAGTACATGGTCAGGACAGGTTTTATTTCTGTCGCGGTAAGCAAACGGCAAGACACCTTCATACCCTAATGCCAGATATTTTACAGTCTCAGGAATATTAACGGTAATGCAGTTACCTATATCATCCTTGGCAGTAAATGATGAGCAAAATGCAGTTCCGTTTATTTTGTATTCATCATATACACGGTTGTGAAAAACGGATTTACCTATATATTCAAGCTCATTATTAAACTTGACTAATTTAAGCTCCTTTGAATCCTCAAAAGCCTTATGCCCTATTACCCTAAGACTTTCGGGGAAAACAACTGCTTTAAGTGATTGACACCTTTTAAACGCAAAATCCTTAATCTCTTTTAAATTTTTACTGAACGTTATACTTTTTAAGCTTGTGCAGCTGTGAAAGCAGCCCTCTTCTATAACCTCAACCGAATCAGGAATTACAATTTCCTCTAAGCTGAAGCAATGCTTAAAAAGATTTTTCGGCAACACCTTTACAGGTGGCAGCACCACTTTTTTCAGGCTTCTGCAATCCATAAATGCACCCTCGCCCAGCTTTTCTGTCCCCTGAGGTATTACCACCTCTTCAAGAAGAGCACAATTCAAAAATGCACCATACCCAATTTCCTTTATGTTTTCGGAAAAAACAACTGACTTCAGATTTCTGCACCCGTTAAAGGTCATTTTTGAAATAACCTCAGTTCTTTTTGAAAACTCAACATATTCAATTAACTCATTGTAATTAAAGCTGTTAACCTTGGTTTTCTTTTTTTTGAAAACCAAAACACCGTTCTTTATTTTCAAAATATCACCTTGTTAAATCGTCATTATCTAAAAAAAGCGCGGTTGCCCATACCGGAATTTTCGATTTTTCAAAACAGTTGTCATTAATAACAAAAACAGATTTATATCCGGGCATTTGCTTCGGGTAAATACCATCACCATCGGTAAAATAAATTAACCCGTTAATTTCATTTTGTAAGGAAGCTTCATAAACATCATCAACATATCTGAACACAGGTCTGAAATCAGTTCCGCCGAAGCCCTTGAGCTTAAGATTTTCAATATATTCCTCAAGCTCATTTCCGTCGTGTAAAACCTTTGCCTCCTGTATTTCAGAATCACATTGGATTATATGTATTTCGGTTTTCGAAGAGAAAAAATCTGTTTGTTTTAATATATTGTAGGTCTTTTTAATAAAGTTCTCAACAACCTCACCCTTTACAGAACCCGAGGTATCTATTGCTACGAATAATTTTCTCACCTTGATATTTTCTGCATATTCAAGCGGCTCTATAATAGGCATATCTGAAAGAAGCTTCATACCGTATGTGTAAAATATATAGTCAAATTCATCATCATTTATCTCAATAGTTTCATTGAGCATAACAAATCTTTTTAAAAATCTTGAGTAATCATATTTTTCATTCTGTACCGCACCGAGAACCTGAGTATCCACACCCGGCATAAGTCCTTGTAATTTCAATGCCTCAATATCACTTACCACCGTAGGGGTAATTTTCCGCCATTCTTCTTTTTCTTCTTTTGCTGCATTATTAACTGCATCCCGCATCACAGGGTCATTCGACTCATTTGAAAGTCCTGTTCGGGAATCCGCCTTTTTATATATTGAACGTGCTTCAACCGTTTCCTCATCATCCTCAAACTCAAAAAAAGCAAAATTTTTGTTTTTGTACCATATTTTGTGAACATCGTCAGAAAACAAATCCTCTAAAAAGCTCAGGGTAAGGTCATCCTTTTCGGAACTTTTCAAATAATAATATATATTTTCTGCCGATAAATTTTTAACCGCGCTTTTTATTTCGGCAATAGCTGCATTTTGCTGAACCGCCTTAGGATGTCCCGTACAAGTAAGATTCCAGTTGTTTATTGTACTTTCAACACATATATCCGTTGCTATATTCCAAAGCCTTGTATCTTTAAAATCTATATTAAACGGATGCAGTAGCATACAATGAATAAGAGAATGTAAAAGAACTCTGTTAACTGCTCGTGTATTCTCTTTAAACCTCAGGCATATATGATTCGGGTTGTAATAAAATTTTACCGCATCGGTAAAAACATCTTCCTCATTAGTAGGAACAAATTCCAAAACATCCAAGGCTCTTATAATAGAGTGAATACTTTCTGAGAGCTCTGATTTTGCCTTTAACAATATTTCATCAGATAAAATTTCTGTTTTCGTTTTCTCCATTAAGTATTCACCTCCCGCTGTTTTCAGGATAAATATTCTTTTCTAATCAAAAAAAAGGTCGGTTTTTTAACCGACTACCCTTTCAGTATAACAAAACATTATGTTTATTGTCAATAACTTTCCGAAAAGTCACATCGGTGAACGATTATTCTCTCTGTTTTACCTATACAAAGCTCTTTAAGTTTGTTGATTTTGGTGTATTGAAAACCACTTTTCAATGTGCTATTATGTAGACAAAGGAAGGGTGAGTCCAATGCCACAGCAAAACAAAAAATAAAAAAAGAAAGTGTGGTTCCGATGTACTAGAAACCAGAATTCAAAAAACAAAAAAATTGAAAGTGTGGTTACCGTGTACAAGTAAACATCTTGCCTTGGCTTGACATCAAGCCGACGACGAAAACCTTCAAAATAATGAAGAATAAAAACAAAAATTCAAAATGTTTAAAGCTTTAACATTGAGAAGGTTGGCGCCTGAAAAATCTGTAGAAATGAGAGGTAAACGAGAAGATGTTAGATACAAAAAGTGAACAGTAACAACCCTTAGTTCGGATGTTTAAAACATGAGCTAAGGGTTGTTACTTTTTTATTTAATATCTTTTCTAATTCACCCACCGGCAAAACCCGCGTAGTCTGTTAAGTGGGGAATATATAACAATATTCAATTGCGAGTATAAAATGCAACGGATAAATAAAAAACAAAATACAGGTGGGTAGAATTTTCTACTCACCTGTTTTTGCATCTGAACCGCTGAACCTTATCATTTCAAGCCCCGGACAGTTTTCTGCATCAATTTTTTTATTATAAGCATCGCAGATATTACCCCAATCTACAGAACATTTTTCAATCGTTACATTCTTCGTATTTCTCAGATAAAACGCAGAATTTTTGATTTTTTCAACTCCATAGTCAAGACAAGGTCTTAAATCATAAAGTCCGCATTGCCATTTTGAAGTCTTTGACAGTGTAACCTGAACATTTTCAAATGTAACATCTTCAATCATATTTTCTTCTGTGCCGTGAAGCAAAACACCATTTTCTCCCTTACAGGTTATGTTGAAGAAACGAATATTTTTGATTTTGCCCGATTTTGTGTTTTCATCACGATTAAATGTAGTAATAACTATAGGCTCCGCAGTGCCCCACCAATCAGGGCAAAAACGTCGTGTTTCTATAATGCAGTTTGAATATGTAACATTTTCAACATTACCGCCGTCACGAATCTGAATTGAAAGTCCGCGGTTGCTTCTCGTTATTATACAATTATTTACAATAATATTTCTGAAATCACCGACACCCTCTGTGCCTATTTTTATTGCAGCCGATGTCGAAACCAAGGTACAATCTGAAATAATTATATTCTCACACGGGCCATATTCAGCATTGCCCTTCGATGTCTTAAGGCATATGCAGTCATCTGCGCACTCTATATGACAACCTAAAATTCTCACATTACTGCAATGGTCCGGGTCAATACCGTCAGAATTAGCAACATCAAGATCATTGAGAATTCTGATTTGCGAAATCAAAACATCATCGCAGCCTGCAGGGTGCAATGTCCAGAATGGAGCATCTACAACCGTGAAATCTTTAAAGGATATATTATTGCTTTTTTCTATGTAAATCACCGTAGGACGCGGATAAAAGTCACCTGTTACATAATACTTATCTTTTCTTTTTACAAATGCGTGACCGTTTGCATCAATTGTACCCTCGCCTGTAATTGAGCATTTATCCGCTTCAAAGCCATAAATAAAGACAAATGACGGTTTACCCGTAACAGGGTTTCCTATAAGTGCAGTTTTCGGGTCGTTAATCATATTGCACGGACGAATGTACCCGTCAATATTATCAGTCGCCTTAAGGCACGAACCCTTTTGTAAATGAAGCTCAACATTCTTTTTCATTTGAACGGAATCTGAAAAATATGTTTTTCCGCTTGTTAAAACAACTACTCCGCCACCATTTTCTTCTGCCTTGTCAATTGCAGTCTGAATAGCCCTGCAATCATTTGTTACACCATCTGCATATACACCGAAATCTTCAGGATAAAAATGCAACATAACCCACCCCTTTAATCAATATAAAGGCTGAACAGGAATACTGTTCCAGAAATCACCTTCATCATATTTATTTCCGCTCAACCCTTCATTATACTGTTCTTTGGTTATACGGGATGCTTTTCCGTTCTCATCCATATAATAACAAACATTATTGTATTCATCCAAATCAGTATAAAAACTTAAGTACGGAAAAATCTTTCCGTCTGAAATATTGTAGTATTTTGTAGTACTGTATGCCGCACCGCCTGAACCATCCGAATACAAATCCCCCGTTTCAGAAATATGACCACTGTACCTTGACCAATAAGCATCAAGTAAAACCACCCGGGAATTGTACACAGTAAATATTGCGGCTATAGTATGATCCTGTTTCATAAAAAACAGTTCTTTTTGCCCGTCAGCATTCAGGTCGTGAAGAATATATCCGTAACAATTTATGTCTTCCGGTTCCGGATAGCCGGGTAATTCTGATATCATACTTGACCATTTATATTCATTATCACTATTAAAGCTAACAGCATTTTTTGTTTCGGTACTCATAGGAATATCTGCATTTATGGAGTAATAGTCACTCAATCTGAACTGAACTATTCTTTTCAAATCGTTAATCAGAGCTGTATACTCAAAATCATCTTCTGAAGCAATATTCCCCTCTTCAGGTATAGGCTCCTTTTTAAGCTGAGGTACAGTAGTACTGCTATTCCCTTTTTTCACTTCATCTTCTTCAGAACGAAGAGACGGTGCCTCCGGTACTAATTCATCTGTAGTCTCATCTTCTTTTGTTGTGCTTGGCACCTCTGTAATTTCATCCCCTTCAAATTCCACTTCGGAACGAAAAGAAGATGATTTGCTTTCAGCAGATTTTAAATCCGCTGAATTTTTCTTGCAACCTGCAAGTGACAGTAATAAAGTAACCGCAAACACAATAGAAAAAACCTGCTTCACAAAAACAACCCCTCTGAAAATTCACCATACAGTAATATTAGCACAAACCGGACAAGTTAGCAATGCTATATTGACTAAAAATCGGCTGCGTGATATTATAATTCCATATAAAAAATGAAACGGGGAAAACAATATGAATTATAACAACAATAATTCACCTTACACTCAGAATAACAGCGGTTATCAGCCGCAAAACGGCAATTACCCTCCTCAACAGGGAATGCCCAACCAACAGTATAACCCACAATTCAACCCACAGTTCAATGCTCCTGTTCAGATGCCGCCTAAAAAGAAAAACACTCTCGGTATAGTTATAGCTGTATTTTTAGTGGTGGCACTTGTAATTGCAGGTTCAGTTATAGGTATTTCTTTAACCAATTCTGCTAACAGTCCGAAAAAAATAATTGAAGCGCTTGAAGCCGGCAAATACGGTGAGGCAATGGAAATTTATGAAGATAAGTACGGAATAGGTGCAACAAACACCGAGCTTACAGATGCTCTCTTAGAAAGACTGTTTGAAATTGAAGCTGAATTTGAAATGGGTAAAATTTCACAGAACAGAGCGCTGAAGGAGCTTGAGACAATCGGTGAAATGACTATTTTCGACATCGAGGATGACATACAAAACACTATTGCTTTTGTAAAAGGTGAGGAAACAGTAGATTCTGAGACCGAAGAATCTGACAATTCAACTGATACTGAAAATGACAATTCTGACGATGATGAAGCTGACAACAAATCAAATGTAACCCCACCACACGATTCAGATTTAAAATCAGAACCGATTCCTGAAGGGGCTCCGATAATTACAGATGCAGTTACATTAAGCGGTGATGTTCTTGCATCATCAAACACGAATTCAGCGCGTTCATTTGGTGCTGAAAAAACAATTGACGGTTATTACGATTCCTGCTGGTGTGTTAATACTGACAACTTAGGCGGTGTCGGTGCTTCTGTACGTTTTTATCTTAACGGAAAAAGTGTTGTTAACGGAGTAAGAATAGTTAACGGAAATCTCTACCGCCCTTATGAAGATATTTACAAAAGCAACGGTCAGATTGAACGTTTTGTTCTCACCTTCAGCGACGGAACCTCAAAAACATTTACCGCTTCATATAACGGAACAGCAAATGCTGAATTCCAGACCTTTGAATTTGATGAGCCCGTAGTTACAGAATACATAACACTTACGGTACAATCAGGCTATCAGGGCGAAAAATACTCCACAAATGTATGCCTTGGTGAATTCAGTGTATATTGATTTTATGAAAAGAACCTCATATTTAATTATTTTACTTTGCTTCGTCATAGCTTTTTCATCCTGTAATCTTGTAAAAAACAAAAAGAATACACAAGAAGCCTTTGACAATGAAACAACATTAACTGTCACTACCACAGAAAAGGAAAGCGCAACAGAAAAAACTCTTCCTCTTCTTAACGAGACTCCTGAATTTGAACCTCTTAAAACAGAGGTTGACAACATATGTAACAACTATGGCGCGACTGCTGTTCAGGCTGCAGTTATTAAAGGCGGTAAGCTGTACTGCACTTATGAATTCGGAACAGCTCAGAAGGAACCACTCAAGGCTGTTATACCTGACACAAAATTCAGAATAGCCTCTCTTTCAAAGCTTGTTACAGACATTGTTTTTATGCGATTGTGTGAAGAAGGCTTAGCAGATTTAAACGGAGATATAAGCACTTATTTAGGATTTACTGTAAGAAATCCTCACTACCCCGAAAAAATTATAACTCCCGCTATGCTTATGTCCCATATGTCAAGCATTATTGACTCATCACAATTTCTTAACTCTCGCTTAAACGGCTCAGATACTGCAATAGAAACACTTTTGTCGAGCAACTCAAGTTACTCATATTCAGAACCCGGAGCTAACTATTCATACAGTAACTTCTCGGTTGCACTCATTGGATGCATTTGTGAAAAAATAACAAATGAGAGCTTTGAAAAATTAGCGGATAAATATGTTTTTACACCGCTTGATATTGATGCGGGATACACTGCATCTGACTTGAAAAATCCTGAGCTTTTAGCTGCATTATATGGCTCAGGCGGTTACACAATCGAACAGCAAATGGCCGAAAGCTTTCATTCTCAGCTCGGGCAGACACACCATCTTGTTCAGGGAAATCTTACAATAAGTGCGAAGGACTATATCAACATTGCGGCTGTTTTGTGCAATGATGGTCTTTCTGCTGACGGAATAAGATTACTTAAAAAAAGCAGTACAGATAAAATTCTGAACGATTCTGTAGGCTTTGGGCACGTAAAAAACTCCTATGTTATAGAAAACAAAACACTTTGTACCCACACAGGCAGTAATTTCGGTATGTTTTCTGCTTTTGCAATTGACCCGGAAACAGGAAACGGTGTCGTAGTTTTAACGTCAGGTGCAAGCGGCACAAAAAACAACTCTGCAAATATTTATGATATTTGTCTTGATGTAATACAAAAGCTTTTCCCTGTCGCTTAACAGAAACAAGATGCAAAAATAAAACACTATAAAAAATGGCTGTAAAAACTTATCGTTTTTTACAGCCATTTTCAATATTTACAAATCCGGATTAAATATCGGCATAAGCTCAAGCTTGAATAAATTCATTTTATGCTTTCTGTCAATTACTGCCTTTGTATTTTCATCTTCAATAACACCTGTTCTTATATATCTGTCAAGCTCTGCATAGGTAAAGCCGAGGTTTTCCTCATCACTTTTTCCGCAAAGACCGTCTATAGGTGTCTTATCAACCAATTCTCCCGGAAGCCCTAACACGCGACCTATTTCCTTTACTTCTGTAACAGTAAGCTTTGACATAGGTGAAAAATCTCCTACTGAGTCGCCATACCTTGTAGAATAACCAACCCAATCTTCTGAAAGGTTGCAGGTATTCACCACGCGGCCGTTACAGCTTTGTGATACTGCATAAAGTGTGGACATACGAATTCTCGGCGGGAGATTTTGTCTTGCCTGCTCTGTCAATTTTAAATCTTCAGGCATACTTGCAAGAATTGAATCTACCGTATTTTTTATATTGACTACATAATGCTTTATTCCGAGATGATTCACCAGCTTAAAAGCCATATCTATATCATGCTGCTCACCCTGAGGCATAAGAACACCTATAACTCTTTCTTTTCCGAGTGCCTCCACGCAAAGAGCTGCCGCAACAGAGCTGTCTTTACCTCCTGAAATACCAACTACTGCATTGCAATCTTTGCCGTTATTCAGGAAAAACTCTCTTATCCAATTAACACAATCATTTTTTACTTTTTCTGCATTAAACATTATATTCACCACCTGAATTATTTTTTGGCAATGGGCGATGCTTCGCAGTAAATTCCGAAACATCTATTTTAATTATTCCTACTACTGAAGCTAATTTTTCATTAAATTCAAAATTGCCATTCGTTTGTGTTTTCATAAAAACAGAAAGTGCTCTCTGCTTCTCTTCAGAGCTTTCAATAATCGTTGCGACACCCTTCCCCATAAGAGAAGAGTAGCTGAGTCCATATTTACAAGCTACATCACCCTCAAAAGGAATAAGGTCGCATTCCATTTCAAAAAACACCTTCGGATTTTTTCTTATTATATCATATTTCCTTCCTGCAGTACCACCGTGAAGCCATATAGTAAGCTTTTCCTCCTCATAGGTAAAACCGTAATTCATAGGTACAACATCGGGTTCATCGCCATCTACCAAACCAAGATGCAACACCTTTGATTTTTTTAAAATTTCCAAAACCTTATCAATATCTGTAATGAGCTTTTCACGTCTTGTCAAACCATTCATTTCTTCTGTCCTCTTTCAAAAAATTCTACTATCGTAAATATTTATTGCGGTAAAGCTATTATTGATGACACAACTCTGATGCTGTTGTTACCATCATTTACATACACCTGGACATCGGCATTTTCACCTGTAAGAGTTTTTTTCTTCAAGTAAATTACAAATCCGTTTTCCTCTGTCTGATATGCACTGTAAAGCTTATCATTAACTGCAACAACAACCTCAGAATGTTCTGTTATTCTTGAAGAATCAACTGTTCCGTTTACAGTAAAATAATCTGCATCATAACTGCACAATTCAATTTTTACATCGGATTCAGTAGAAGTAATAGTTATATTTTCAGGAAGCTCTGCTGACGGTGGTGTTATAATTGGCGGAGTAATAAGATAATCTGAAATATTTCGTTCTACCTTTTCAATTATAACACAGTCCGGTTTATCCTCTTCAATATATCTTTCCATTGCATTAGGCTGACCTTTTGAATAATAAGCTGTTTTAAATTCATTGGAAATAAAAGGTATCAATGTATCTGCAAATGAATCACGGAACATAAGAAGAGTTCCGCTTCCCTGTTTGTTTTCCGTTATAATCCAACCATCCTCAACTCCGCTTACATCATTTTTATAATTATAATTCCGAGGTAAGCTGTAAGAATAATTTTCTTCAGTTTCACCGTAAAAGCTATACAGCATTTTATTTAAATCTCCGTTTGTTTTATTTTCAACAACGGGATTTTCATCTGAATAATCATTATGCTTTTTCCCGAGTGAGTCCATAACAGCATCATATGCAAGGCACGCACCCTTCATATTCCAGTGAGAATCTCTCTGAAGGTAAAGAACATCATCCTGAGCACGGAACAATCGGAATAAATCAAGGTAGCTTATTCCCTGTTCTTCAAGGTATTCAGAAAGACGTTCAGCGTTATGCGCTAAATTACCTTGTTCAGTATAATACGGCATATTTTCATAATAAAGTGTATTTTTATTAGGCGGTATTGTAAATACAAAATCAATATCCTTTTCTTTGAGATATTCTTCAACCACTTTTAAGTTATGAGATAAATTAAACAATTCCCGTTCTGACATAGCGCCTCGGCCTGAATAATCATCAAGTGTAGAAGCATAATACAGCCAGTCATTTTCACCGTAAATAACACTGCCTATGTTAGACTCAGAAAAAACTCTTGTCTGTATCATTGCATCTGTATAAATCATCTGATTGCGTAAAGCTATGTGGTCAACAAAATATTCCCCGCATTCCTGAAAAAACAATTCATTGAATTTCCCCTCTTCTGAAATAACCTTTGGAATTTCTGCCATTTCTTTATTTTCTGTGCTTTTTGTTGTCGGGAAAAAAATCATACCAACAGAGGGTATCAAGCATAAAGTAATACAAATTGCAACGAAAAAAATCAATTTTCTCTTCAAAGAATACCCTCCCTTAAAATCTGAAATAAATAAACGGATTATAGCTTCCGCCTGCAAGACGAATAATGCACCACAAAAGAAGTAAAAACGCAAGTATAAAAGAGCTAAGTTGAAGAGCAGTCTCCCCTTTTGTAAGAGCTGTGCTGTTTTCAAGCCTTCTCACACGGTCCGACAGCTTACTTACAGGTCCGCAGCACACCAAAGCAACCATAAAAGTAACTATAAAAAATGGTGTTAACGGCTGAACCGCAACAGACATAGCCTCCGACGAAAAATCAAAACCGATAAACATTTCAGCTATAAAGCTGACTGCCTGACTGAGGCTTTCTGCACGAAAAATAACAAAGCCTGCTGTTACTGCTAAAAGTGTGTAAATATGTAAAATAAATTTCGGTAATTTTTTTATTTTAGGTACAAATTCCTCTAAAAGCAAGAAAAATCCGTGGAACAATCCCCAGACAATAAATGTCCAATTTGCTCCGTGCCAGAGACCTGTAAGGAAAAACACTACAATTCTGTTCATTACGGTTCTGAACTTACCTTTACGATTTCCGCCCAAAGGAATGTATACATAATCTTTGAAAAATGATGAAAGAGAAATATGCCACCTACGCCAGAAATCCTGTACAGTTGAAGCAATATAAGGATAGCTGAAATTCTCTTTAAAATGGAATCCGAACATTCTTCCGAGACCTATAGCCATATCGCTATAACCGCTGAAATCGAAATAAATCTGCATAATATACGCGAGTGCACCAATCCAAGCGCTAAAAATATTCAGATTTCCTGTTTCCATTCCGAAAATAAAATCGACGGCTACTGCCATAGTATTTGAAATGAGAACCTTTTTACCAAGCCCTGCTATAAAACGTCTTAAGCCAAAAGCTATATCATAAATGTCCGCACTTCTTTTATTGATTTCACTCGCAACATCTTTGTAGCGAACAATCGGCCCTGCAATAAGCTGAGGAAAAAATGATATGTAAAGCAGCAGCTTCCCATAATTTTTCTGCACCTCAACCTCTTCTCTGTAAACATCTATTACATATGACAATGCTTGAAAAGTAAAGAAGGAAATGCCAATGGGAAGCGGAATAGACGGAACGGTAAACGAAAGAGAAAACGCATCATTTAAAGCTGTAAGAAGGAAACCTGTATACTTAAATACTCCGAGAATACCCAGGTTTACAGCAACTGCCAAAACAAGAAACACCTTTTTCTTTTTACCGGAAATAAGAAGTGCGAAAATATAGTTTAAGAAAGCACTTATAATCATTAAAAAAATATAATAAGGCTCTCCGTAAGCATAGAAAAGCAGGCTTGCTAACAGTAGCAAGCCGTTTTTCACTTTTAAATTTTTTATTACCGAATGAAGCACAAATACAATCGGCATAAAAATACATACAAATAATAATGAACTGAAAACCATATCTTAATCCTTATTAAAAAAGTTTTACTCCGACACCCTGAAGATGAATTTTGCTCTTATCAGCCGGAATTTTATAACAGCTTGATGTGTCATATGATGAGTGCTTGTCAAGCTCAACATCATAATTATACCATTCTCCGCTTTGCTTAACAGAAACCCAACCGTGTGGTGTAAGCGGTGTATAAAGCCCCGGAGTCTGACCGCGATAAACAATTACGGGAAGTCCCGTTGCCTCTCGTATAAGCATACCTAAAAATGCGGCATAACGGAAGCAGTTACCGCCATTGTTATCCATCTGGCTTTTTGCCATATCGTCAACCCAACTGTCTTTCCACACCCAATGGGATTTTGTGTGTTCGTATGTTCTGATATAACGCATATCGTTATTAAGAACCCAATTATACAATGCTGAAATTTTTTCCTGATTTGTCATTGAATCATTAGTGTGTTTTTTAACATATTGAATAATGCGGTATTTTGTTGTGTTTTTTCCTGAAGAATCGAGCTTATAGCCCTCTATAACCTTATTTGTTGCAAGAACACCGTTGTTATCAGCATAGTAATAATTTTTTCCGATGCTGAACCAGCCACCTGTTTTTACTACAGAAGCGCTATTAAAATAATAAAGATTTTTATCTATTGTCAAAAACCTGTTTTTCATAGCACGACCATTACTGCCGAAATAATATTTTTTGCCGTTGAGGCTTTTCCATTTTGACTTACTCGCTCTGCCGTTTGCTTCAAAATAGTAATGGTATGATTCACTGCCAAACGGCACCTTTAAAATACCATTCTTATAAGCCTTTCCGTTTTTTCTGAAATAAAAATACTGTGTGCTTTTGTTTATTTTTACTGTCTTATAACCGGTTGTATATGCCTGACCGTTCATAAGGAAATAATAGTAATCCTTCTCTTTTCCGTTAACAATTTCTTTATAGCCGTTTGTGAATGCTCTGCCGTTTCCCGTAAAAAGCATATAAGCATTTCTTTCGCCCAAAGCTATTGTTTTTAATTTATTTACGACAGCACGTCCGTTTTCATCAAAATAGAAGTAATACTTTTTTCCGTCAATTATTACTGTTTTATAGCCGGTGTTAAAGCCCTGCCCATTCATAAGAAAATAGAAATAATACGGCTTACCGTCTATTTTTATCTCTTTATATCCACCTGTAAAGGCTGAGCCGTCCTCCTGAAAATAGAAGAAATATTTTTTACCTGAAACAGTAAATTCCAAATAACCGTCAGTAAATGCAGTACCATCTTCCTGAAAATAGTAATAGACTCTTTTCCCGTTTTTGGTAAAAACCTTATAACCGCCTGTAAAAGCAGTGCCATCAGCTTCAAAAAAGTAATATTTTTTATTCCCGTCAACAAGAATCTCTTTAAAACCTCCTGTAAAAAGAGTTCCGTCATCATTATAAAAATACAGCTTTCCACCCTCTGTAACAAGACCTTGCTTTATTACGGGTTCTTCAGATTCGTTTTGGGAATTATTTTCTGTGGCTTCGCCTTCTTGTGTTGTCACAACATTCTCGTCATATGCGTAAGCATCTATGGTAGTAGTTAATATTAAAGCGACAAAGGAAAGTGTTATTACAAGCAGGGAACATAATAAACTACAAGACCTTGACTTGTTCATTTAAAATGCTACCTCCTCTTGAGTTCCGTCTGAATATGTAATTACCTTAACACCATGACCCGAACCGTCGCAGTCCTCATAGATTTCCACATTGACAACTGTTCTGCCTGCCGTAGTAGGTGCAGGCTTTGTCGTAGCAGGCTTCGTTGTTACAGGTGCCTTTGTTGTAGGCGGAGCAGTTACAACCGGTGCTTTGGTAGTTGACGGCGCTTTAGTAGTTGCCGGAGGTGTATAATATGAATCATCAGAATCATAATCAGAATCATCATTCTCTGAATTTTCATCATTATACTCTGTTGTTTCAGGTTCTTCCTTAACAGAGACTATTATTTCCATATCATTTACAAGAGCCTTACTGAGAGCATAGTTTGTAGTATGGCTGTCACCAAGCTTTATTCCTACCGCCTCAAGTGCATCTGCCACAGTACCGCCTGTAAGAACAACCGTATACACTTCGCCGTTTATTTCATCTTCAACGGTTACCGAAGCACGACGAAGAACCTTAACGGTAATATCGCCCGACACTTTCACATTTTCATCAAGAGAAAGTACATCGCCCTCATTCAAATTAATTCTGGCTTCCTTAAGTAAATCTTTAACAGACCTTCCCTCTGCATCTTCCACAGTAATTTTTTTACCGTCTACCTCTATTATAATATTTGCAGAGATATCTTTTAAAACTTCATCTGCTTCACCGGATGCACAGGAACAAAAAAGCATTGTTGATACAATTAACAAAGCTGTAAAACCTGCTATTTTTAAAAAAAGTGTTCTCATCGCTTTCACTCCGTTTATTATTTAAATACATCCCACAATAATGGGGAAATTATAACACAAGCTCATATTATTTTCAAGATACAGCACAAAAAACCAAAGACATAATTTGTTGCTTTTATTCCCGTTTAAAAGCTGAAACTCTCCCCGAAAACAACTTTCGGAGAGAGCTTTTAGTTTACAATATTCCGTTAAAATCAAGCATTATTTTTGCTCGCTCTGTACTGAGCAACAGCCTCATCATATGCTTTCATAGTTTCTTCTGTAGGAATATATTCTTTTCTTTCTGTATTTGCAATTGTCGGAGGATTACCCTTTGAATCGTAACAAGGTGTTAAGAAATCATTTTCCCAACGAACTCTGTCTTCTTCTTTTCTGAAGTCAGGAATATCATAAGGAGTACCGTATTCTAAAGCACTTCTGTGACCTAAAATTGCTACTGAAGCCATTGTTGTTGCAAAATACTCATCGAACATCGGCTTTCTGTTTTCACGGATACTGTTAAAGAATTCACGGACAATGAAGAAGTCGCCACCGCCGTGTCCTGCTTTTTCAGCTGCTTCTTTTGCATCCGGTTCAAAATCTGCTTCGTAAGTGTTTACTCTTTCCATTCCTTCAGGAATATGCTCATCGTTGAATGAAAGAAGAACCTTATCATCACCTGCACGAAGATTTTCAATCTGACCTAATTCACCGCAAACTCTGTAAGTATTTGCGTGAGCACCAAAGTGAGACCAACCTGTTACACGGAAAACAGAATCGTCATCATTAAGGCAGGTAACAACAGCACTTCTGTCAGGTAAACGCCAATAAAGGCTACCGCCGCCATTTTCCTCGTTAAGAGGACCAAAAATAGGCATTGCAGTTACTCTTTTCGGGAATGCGCCTGTTATGTACATAAGTGGGCCTAATGAGTGTGTTATATAGTAAATTCTCGGGATGTGATATCTCCAATGCTTTGAATTAGGACAATACTTGCTTATATCATCCTGATTAAGAATCGGGTGGTTATACTCACCTTCAGCAAATAACGCTTTACCAAGAACACCTGACTGATAAACCTTACGCATTTCCTGATTGAATTTCATAAACGGGTAGTTTTCAGCTATCATATAAAAAGCCTTGCTTTTTTCTAC
>JAFVWD010000158.1 GCA_017501865.1 Clostridia bacterium
AATTTATACGTACAACTGATGAAGAGCACGAGAAATCAGTACAGAAAATCTTTGAAAAGCTTTATAACCAGGGCGATGTTTACAAAAGTGAATATGAAGGCTGGTATTGCGTTCCCTGCGAAAGCTTCTTTACAGATTCACAATTAGTTGACGGTAAATGCCCTGACTGCGGAAGAGAAGTAAGAAAAGAAAAAGAGGAAGCTTACTTCTTCAGAATGAGCAAATACCAGAAGCAGTTGGAAGAATACATTGAACAGAACCCCGACTTCATTTACCCTGAAAGCCGTAAAAAAGAAATGATAAACAATTTCATAAAACCGGGACTTCAGGATTTATGTATTTCCCGTTCCACCTTCAAATGGGGTATTCCTTTCCCGAATGATCCGAAGCACGTTATTTATGTTTGGGTAGATGCCCTTCTCAACTACATTACAGGTCTTGGCTACAATCCTGATAATCAGCCTGATATGTACAAAAAATACTGGCCTGCTGACGTTCACGTTATAGGTAAGGATATTCTCCGTTTCCACACAATTTACTGGCCAATAATGCTTATGGCTCTCGGCGAGCCGTTACCTAAACAGGTTTTCGGTCATCCGTGGCTTCTTTCGGGCGAAGATAAAATGTCAAAATCTCGCGGTAACGTTATTTATGCAGATGATCTCTGCGACCGCTTCGGTGTAGATGCAGTGCGTTACTACCTTCTTTCAGAAATGCCTCATGCTCAGGATGGTTCAATTACTTACAGTACAATCATTGAACGCTTCAACTCTGACTTGGCAAACACCTTAGGTAACCTTGTAAACCGCACTATTGCAATGAACAACAAGTATTTTGACGGTGTTATTCAGGCGCCTGTTGCCGAAGAGGAGCTTGACAAGGAATTGAAAGAAATGGCGCTTTCTGTTCTTCCTGAGGTTACTAAGCTTCTTGATACTTACAGAGTAAGCGATGCTCTTTCAAAAATATTTGATTTAGCAAAAAGATGTAATAAATACATTGATGAAACAATGCCGTGGGCGCTTGCCAAGGACGAAGAAAAGAAATCCCGACTTGGTACAGTTCTTTACAATTTACTTGAATCCATCCGCTTTATTGCAGTTCTTTTAATGCCTTTTATGCCATCTACAAGTGATGCTATATTTTCACAAATCAACTCTGACATTGACAGCTTAGAGTCTCTCGAAAGCTTTGGTAAATTGGCTTCAGGTGAAAAGGTCGGCGAAGCAACTCCGCTCTTTTCACGTCTTGATATGGAAAAAACATTAGCTGAAATTGAAGCTTCTCTTCCTGAGATTAAAGAAGATGCAGAAGAAGAAAAAACAATTATCGGTCTTAAAGAAATTGAATTTGATGATTTTGCAAAGGTTGAACTCAGAGTTGCCAAAATTTTAGAATGTGAGCCTATAAAAAAAGCTAAAAAGCTTTTAAAGCTTACACTCGATGACGGCACCAAAGAACCCCGCACAGTTGCTTCAGGAATTGCTCAATGGTACACACCTGATGACCTTATAGGAAAAAGTGTTGTTATTGTTGCAAACTTAAAACCAAGAACACTTTGCGGTGTTGAAAGCAAGGGTATGATTTTAGCAGGTGAGCTCAGTGAAGACGATGTTAAGGTTCTCTTTGTTGATGGTATGCCTGCAGGTACTGTTTTAGGTTAATTTACTATGGATTTTATTTTTGATACTCACGCACATTACAACGATAAAGCATTTAATGAAGACAGGACTGATTTGCTCGGCTCATTTACTGAGTCGGGCATTTTGGGACTTATAAACTGCGGAACAGATATTGAAGAATCGAAAAAATCAATCATTCTTTCAGAAGAGTTTGATTTTATATACTCAGCAGTAGGGTTTCACCCTGAGGAAATAAGCAAAGCAAATGAAAATTATCTGAGTGAAATAGAGAGGCTTGCTTCTCACAAAAAGTGCGTTGCTATTGGTGAAATCGGCCTTGATTATTATTGGACAAAAGATAATAAGGAAGAGCAAAAAAGAATTTTTACAGAACAGATTCTTTTAGCCAAAAAATTAAAGCTTCCTGTTATTATACACTCAAGAGATGCCCATAATGATACCTTGGAAATTTTGAAAAAATACAAACCTCAAGGTGTACTGCACTGCTTTTCCGGCAGCGTAGAAATAATGAAAGAGATTGTAAAGCTTGGTATGTATATAGGGCTTGGAGGAGCAGTTACATTTAAAAATGCACGTGTTCCGTTAGAGGTTGCAGAAAATGTTCCGTTAGACCGGCTTCTTTTAGAAACCGACTGCCCGTATATGAGTCCCGTTCCGTACAGAGGAAAGAGAAATCAGAGCACATATATATCTTTTATAGCAGAAAAAATAGCAGAAGCAAGAAATCTTTCAAAAGAAGAAATTCTTGCCGCCGCTAACGAAAATGCTTTCAGATTATTTAATATTTCAAGTAAATCTAACTCATAATTTCTTTTAACTCGCTTTCAATATTTTCGACCTCTACAAAGCTGAAGATATCAGAATATCCAAATTCATTTTTTAGTTTTTCTATAAACACATCAGATGCACCGTAGTTAATTATTGCTATAGTGCATTTTTTATGTATTCCGCAAAACTCACAAAACTCTCTTATATTAGCTATTCTCTGAAAAATATCTTCATTTTCATTAAAAACGGGTAATACTAATGTAAAGTACTCCTCCTTCCAGCTTATAAATTTAAAAATCAGATATTTTAAAATACTTATTATGCCCAATACCGCTAAAATAACAGTTGCCGTTTCTACTGCCATATAAACACCTCCGCAGTACATACTATTCATTACTTGTTTTTTTGTGATTTTCTTATATTCCTTTTTAATATTGAAAACAGAACGGTTTTGTGGTATTATATTTTATGTTCAGTAAATTCTTTAATCGGAGGGTATTATGGAAAGATTATTAACACGTTGGGGTAAGAATTTAAACAAAAACTGTCCCCTTAATGATTATCCGAGACCACAATTAAAACGTGACAGTTTCATTAACTTAAACGGTATATGGAACTATGCTATAAATGAAGAAAACAAAAAATTCGGTGGATTCCATGGCGAAATTGTTGTTCCGTTCAGTCCTGAGTCTATTTTAAGCGGTGTTGAAAAAGCTGTTAAGCCAAATGATAATCTTTATTATCAGAAATTTTTCAACTTCAACAAAACCAAGTCAAGAGTTCTTTTGCACTTTGGTGCTGTAGATTATAAATGCACAGTAACATTAAACGGAACTGTTATAGGTGAACACACCGGCGGATATCTTCCCTTCACCTTTGATGTTACAGCTTCCATTCTTAATGGTGAAAATGAATTAAGAGTTACTGTTACCGACCCTACAGATGAAGGTACTCAGGCACGCGGTAAGCAAACCTTTAACCGCGGCGGAATCTGGTACACACCTCAATCAGGCATTTGGCAGACAGTCTGGCTTGAAGAGGTTCCTTACGATTACATTACTTCAATAAAGCTCACACCGGATATTGATAATGATGAATTGAATATTGAATTGAGCTATTCCGCAGAATTCATACCTGAAGTCGGAGTTATGGTTATGGATAACGGCAAAATGAAAGCTGCTGCAAAGCTCATAAACGGTAAAGGCTCTGTCAAGCTTTCAGATTATGAGCTTTGGTCTCCTGAAAACCCTTACCTTTACGAATTAAAATTTGCGGCAGGTGAAGACAGGGTTGACAGTTACTTTGCTATGAGAAAATTCAGCACAGGTACAGACTCTGACGGTACACCAAGATTTATGCTTAATAACAAGCCTTACTTCTTCAACGGACTCCTCGACCAAGGCTATTGGTCAGACGGTCTTTACACTGCACCTTCTGATGAAGCTTTGATTTATGATATCCAGACAATGAAGGACTTAGGCTTCAACACTTTAAGAAAGCATATAAAAATAGAGCCTCTGCGTTGGTATTACCATTGCGACAGACTCGGTATGATTGTATGGCAAGATATGGTTAACGGCGGTGGAAAATATAATTTCCTCGCTATTGGCACAATGCCATTCCTCGGTATGCTATTCAACAACAAAAAAGTAGGCAGAATTCCTGACAGCAAGAAAAACTATGGTTTTTATGCAAGAACAGACGAAAAAGGCAGAGAAGAATATTTTAAGGATTCCAAAGATATGATTGACTTACTTTACAATGTTCCTTCTCTTGCTCTCTGGACTCCGTTTAACGAAGCCTGGGGTCAGTTTGACTCTGTAAAAGCTTGTGATTTCTACAGAAAAGAGGACCCTACAAGACTCATTGACCACGCAAGCGGTTGGGTTGATCACGGTGCAGGTGATGCTAACAGCTTCCATATTTATTTCACACCTTTTTCATTCCCTAAGTACGACAAAAATGACAACCGTCCTATTGCTCTTACAGAATTCGGTGGGTACTCAATGCGATTCAGAGGTCATACCTACAACAAAGAGAAATTCTTTGGTTACAGAAAATATTATTCTCAGGAGAAGTTTGATGCAGCAATAAAGCATCTTTATGAGGACAGAATTTACAAATGTATGAAAAACAAAGGTCTCTCTGCAATAATTTACACAGAAGTAAGTGACGTAGAGGATGAGTTGAACGGACTTCTCACATATGACCGCGAAGTTATTAAGGTTTCACCTGAAATGATGAAGGCAGCAAACGAAAAACTTAAATTATAAAAAATATTTCGCATAACCGTTGAGTTTTCTTTAAAAATGTGTTTTAATAAAAGCACAGGAAATCAACGGTTATGTAGTTCACCAAAACTTGATAAATAAATTACTCAGTGTGC
>JAFVWD010000159.1 GCA_017501865.1 Clostridia bacterium
ATAAGATTTTATTTATATGACAATAATTTGGAATATACCGGTGACCCGTTAATGATGATGGCAACTAACGATTTGATAGCAGAGATTTCCGAACGTCTTTCAGATATTCAGCGGAACAGAAAGCCACATAAATCAAGATGGGAGAGTGGCTCTGATGAATGAAATGCTACAATTTAATGATTGGCGCGAAAATTTACTGCACAATTTCAGAGGAATAACAACCGATGAGGATTTAGGAAAGCTTGCTCTGTGCTACCCGGACAATAAATCAGACAAGGAAAAGTGCAGACAAAGAAAAAACAATCTTTTAAGAAGAGATAACAGGAATATTTACCTGGATGATTTATATGCTGTTTCGTGCTACACTAAAAAAAGCCCCGATTGTCTTTTGTTAGGCGAAAATAATATTGCTTCTTTATGGAACGGATTAAAAGGTGAAAATCTTTTTGATAGTGTGACAATAGAAAAAATAACCGGCAGCTTAAAAAGTGATAAAAGCTATCGCGATATTTTTATACCGGAAAAAATGCAAGACTTTTTATATTACGCAAAGGCTACAGTCTACAGTCTTAACAAAAAGAAAATAGGAGAACCGATTTTTAGTCTTAGTGATAATTCACTTGAGTTTATTACGCAGGGTAAAGCAGAGTACAGTTATACAGCAAACCTTTTTAACGGAAGCTTTGTTTATGATGTTTTTTGCGATTATATTCTTGATTTTGAAAGTGAGGATTTTCCGGGTTGTGAAAGAGATTCATTTGAAATGTTCAGGGATACTCTTAATGTATATCTTGACTGCGGTGAATGCGTTGTTGGCATTGAAGAGAAAAATATAGAGAAAAGAATTAAAAATTGGGTGTGCAACTGTACAATATGGCTTGTGCTTTCATATATTGGAGATACCTGTAAAAGGCTTTCTCAGGACATAGAAGGGTATCTTGAAGAAAATAAAGAAATTGTAGAATTTGCGTACAAGCTTTTTGTATTTGGCACTAAAACAATATTGCAGAAACGTGTAACCGATGAAATAACAAAAGAGAAAAAGCGTATTCGCTACGCGGCATACCTGGACTGTAATGATGAAAAACTTGTTGCAGAAAGTGAGTATATAGATTATTATGATGATATCGAAGGTGTTGAAACCGCAAGCTTCAGCGATATGCAAAAAGCTTCACTTGATTTAATCCTGAATTACGAATATAGGTGATTGTATGAAAAACTATAAATTTACAGGCGAATGGATTTGTGCAACAAAGAATACAGATGTGCGCTCTGCACATATATTAAAAAAAGACTTTATAATAACAGAAGAAATAAAGTCAGCAATGCTTTATATTTGCGGATTAGGTTTTTTTGAAACAAAAATTAACGGACAGCTTCCTGATGACAGTGTGTTAAATCCTACTCATTCTCAGTACAGCAGTACGGTATATTACAGAGAATTTTGCGTAACTCAACTTTTAACTCGCGGAGAAAACGAGATTACTGTTGAATTGGGTAACAGCTTTTACAATGAACCCACTACTGTCTGGAATTGGCATATAGCCTCCTGGCGTAGCGCTCCCAAGCTTATTCTGGATTTGGTGCTGGAATTTATAAACGGTGAAAAGCTTGTCATTAAGAGTGACGAAAGCTTTTTAGCTGCAACAAACGGTATAATAACTGCTAACAGTATATACTGTGGCGAAACGCACGATATGAGAAATACTGATTTGAAATTTGAAAATGCAATAAAAGCAGATCCGCCTACAGGTAAGCTTACGCTACAGGAGCAGGAGCCTATGCGAAGAATAAAAGCTTATGAAGTGGAGAAAATTCAGAAGCAGCCGGATGGTAGTTACATTTTAACTGCACCGGAAATGCTCACAGGATGGGCAAAGCTCAGGTTTAATGTGCCGAAGGATACGGTGATTACTGTTACATATATGGAGCAGTTAAGTGAGGACGGAAGCTTCAAGAAAATTGGCAGACATGAAGGTCGTGACGGCGATTGGTGGCCCGAAAATTATATTCAGCACGATACATTTATAAGTAATGGAGAAGAGTGCTTCTTTGAGCCTAAGTTCAGCTATAAGGGCTTCCGATTTATTGAGGTTTCAGGCTGTCCGACTGAAATTTCAACTGAAGATGTAGTGCTTTATAAAATAGCGAATGATGTTGAATTTATCGGTGAATTTAATTGCTCCGACAAGCTTGTGAATGATTTACATAATTTAATGCACAGGACTATACTTAACAATTTACAGGGAAAGCCTACCGATACACCTGTCTGGGAGAAAAACGGCTGGTTGGGTGATCTTAACTGTGGCTTGACATCTATGATGTATAATTTCGATTTGAAGCTTTTTATAGAGAGCTTTACTAACACAATGAAAGACTGCTTCAATGAATTTGGTTCAGTTCCTGTTATGGTGCCGAGTGCAAATTGGGGATGGAAGAATTCGCCCGTGTGGAATACTGCGTTTGTATTTACAGCAGAAGCACTTTTACGTTTTTGTGACCATAAAGAGTTTGTTGAAAGTATATACGAAAATCTCGTGAAATTCAGCAAAAATCAGATTGAAGCATTGAAAGAGAATAATTGGGTGTGGTGCACAAAAGGTCTCGCAGACTGGGTAGCACCAGTGAACAGTGAAAATGATGAGGTTGACCCGAATACTTCAGAAGGTGCAGAAATTTGTGGTACTGGTTTTGTTTATAAAATGCTCGAGAGTATGATTTATA
>JAFVWD010000160.1 GCA_017501865.1 Clostridia bacterium
TGAAGGTCAGAGAAAGTTTATGGGTACACTCTGGAATACTTATGCTTTCTATGTACTTTACGCAAATATTGATAAGTTCGATCCTACAAAATACAACCTTGAGGATTGTAAGCTTACCGTTATGGATAAATGGCTTCTTTCAAAGCTTTATTCAATGGTAAAAGCTGTTGACGATAACTTAGCAAATTATAAAATTCCTGAAGCAGCAAAAGCACTCCAGGAATTCACAGATGAAATGAGTAACTGGTATGTTCGCCGTGGCAGAGAAAGATATTGGGTACAGGGCGAAACAGATGATAAAACAGCTGCTTATATGACACTTTACACAGCACTTACAGTTACTGCTAAAACAGCGGCACCTATGGTTCCGTTTATGGCAGAAGCAATTTACAGAAACTTAGTTTGTAATGTAGATAAGTCTGCTCCTGAAAGTGTTCATCTTTGCGATTTCCCTGAGGTAAGAGAAGACCTTATTGACAAAGAGCTTGAAAAGAATATGGATGAGGTAGTTGATATTGTTGTTTTAGGCCGTGCAGCAAGAAACGGCTCAAACCTTAAGAACAGACAACCTCTTAACACAATGTATGTTAACTGCGACAAAAAGGTTGAAGGCTATTTCATAGATATTATTCGTGAAGAGCTTAATATTAAGAATGTAGACTTTGATGCAGATGCTTCATCTTTCGTTTCATATACCTTCAAACCGCAATTAAAGACATTAGGTCCTAAATACGGTAAACAGTTAGGTGAAATCAGAACCGCTCTTGCTGAGCTTCCGAGTGATGCTAAGCAGACACTTGATGCTGAAGGCAAGCTTGTTCTTAACCTTGCAAGCGGTACTGTTGAGCTTGCAGTAGAGGATGTTCTTATTGACACAGTTCAGAAGGAAGGTGTCTTCACAGTTTCAGATAAAGGCGTTACTGTTGCACTTGACACTGAGCTTACAGAAGAGCTTATAGAAGAGGGCTTTGTAAAAGAGCTTATAAGCAAAATTCAGACAATGAGAAAGGATTCTGACTTCAACGTTACAGACCATATTAACGTTACACTTTCAGGTAACGAAAAAATATCAGAAATCGCACTTAAAAACAAAGCTTCAATTTCAACAATTGTTCTTGCGGATTCTATTGCAGTTGGTGAAGCAACCGATGCAAAGGATTGGGACATTAACGGTGAAAATGTTTCAATTGCAGTTGAACGTGTTTGATTATAATTAAATAACAAAATAAAACCCTATCATTTTTACGTTGTTTAAATGATAGGGTTTTTGTTATGTATTGTATTTATTTTTTGGCACTCGATTAACTCGTTGTTTCAATAAATTTCTCCCAATACTCACGGGCAACCAAAGGTTAGCCCCTACCGTGTGGGAGTTGTTTTATAGTTTCATTTATAGTGCATTTTATGCTTTTAATTACCACAAATGAAACAAAAAATTAACTATTATTATTGTAGGGGCAAACCTGTGGTTGCCCGTCACAACGCATTAAATTTTATTCAAATACTGAAAATGACAGGAGCTTTTTGTTATTTGTTGAAAAATGCAGAATTGTATGTTAAAATTTACTTATAACAATTTAAAAGGAGAAATGAAAATGAAAAAAGTTTTAAGTCTTGTCTTAGCATTTGTTTTTGTTGTGGGTATATGCGCTTCTGCGCCAATTGCAGCAAATGCAGCGAGTACTGCTTTTTTGACGTTTGAATTGAATGTTGACGGGCAGTCGTATTCTGTGACAGACTGCATAGAAAGTGCATCGGGTGAGATTGTAATTCCAAACGCACATTGGGGTTTGCCTGTAACTGGTATAGGTAGGCGTGCTTTTAGTAGCTGCGATTACCTCACAAGTGTAACAATCCCTGACAGTGTGACGAGTATAGGTGGTGATGCTTTCTGGTCTTGTGATTCACTTACAAGTGTATACATAACCGACATTGCTTCGTGGTATAATATTTATTTTGCAGATGCAGCTTCAAACCCGTTATATTATGCAAAAAAATTGTATTTAAACGGAGAATTAGTAACTGACCTTACTATACCAGAGAGTGTAACTGAAATAAAGGCTTATGTTTTTTACAATTATACTTCCCTCACAAGTGTAACAATCCCAGACAGTGTAACGAGTATAGGTGAAGATGCTTTCTATAATACCGGTTATTATAACGATGACTCGAATTGGGAAAACAATGTCTTATATATAGGTAAGCATTTAATAGAAGCAAAGGAAGAAATTTCAGGTGCGTACACAATAAAGAGTGGTACAAAAACAATAGCAGATTATGCTTTCTGTAATTGCCCATTGCTTACAAGTGTTACTATTCCTGGTAGTGTAACGAGTATAGCTGCTTATGCTTTCAGCGGTTGTACTTCACTTACAAGCATAACAATCCCAGACAGTGTAACGAGTATAGGTAGCTGTGCTTTCGAAGATTGCACTTCCCTTACAAGTATAATAATCCCTGATGGGGTAATAAGTATAGATTGGTGTACTTTCAGCGGTTGTAAATCACTCACAAGCATAACCATTCCCGGCAGTGTAACAGAAATAGAAGGAAATGCTTTCAGAGATTGCTCTTCCCTCAGAAGTGTAACAATCCCAGACAGTGTAACGAGTATAGGTGAATATGCTTTCTATTATTGCTCTTCTCTCACAAGTGTAACAATCGGTGATAGTGTAACGAGTATAGGTTATGATGCTTTCGTAAATTGTTCTTCTCTCACAAGCATAACAATCCCTGACAGTGTAACGAATATAGGTAGCAGTGCTTTCAGTAATACCGGTTATTATAACGATGACTCAAATTGGGAAAACGGTGTTTTATATATCGGTAAGCATTTAATAGAAGCAAAGAAAGAAATTTCAGGTGCGTACACAATAAAGAGTGGTACAAAAACAATAGCAGATTGTGCTTTCTATTATTGCACTTCTCTCACAAGTATAACAATCTCTGACAGTGTAACGAGTATAGGTGATCAAGCTTTCTATGGATGTACTTCACTCACAAGTATAACAATCCCTGACAGTGTAACGAGTATAGATTGGTATGCTTTCGAAGATTGTACTTCACTCACAAGTATAACAATTCCTGGCAGTGTTACAAGTATAAGTAGTTATGCTTTCGATGGTTGTACTTCACTTACAAGTGTAACAATCGGAAATGGTGTAACGAGTATAGGCAATCGTACTTTCTTTGATTGCAAAGCACTTAAAAGTGTGACAATCCCAGACAGTGTAACGAGTATAGGTAATTGGGCATTAGGTTATTATTGGGATTCTGAAATTTTTGAATATTATAAAATTTACGGCTTCACAATTTACGGGGTAAAAGGCTCAGAAGCAGAAATATATGCAAATGAAAATGATTTTACATTCGTTGAGGTTGTTCCGCATACCCACACCTACACTGAAAGTATAACAAAGCAACCCACCTGTACAGAAGCAGGGGAAAAAACATTTACCTGTTCTTGCGGTGACAGCTACACAACACCTGTTGCAGCCCTCGGACACGATTATAGCAATGAATACACAGTAGACAAAGCGCCTACATATGATGAAGAAGGCTCAGAGTCAAGACATTGTACTCGTTGTGATGCAAAAACAGGTGAAAGAGCAATTCCGAAATTAGTAAGACTTTCAGCACCAACAATTTTAACAACCGAGTCAACAGAAAACGGTGTTAAATTCACATGGAGTGCGGTTGAAGGTGCAGACGGATATACTGTGTTCAAGCTTACTAAGGATGCAACAGGAAACTACGTTTACAAAGAGTTAGCAACAGTCGGAAAAGCTACTTTTGCATTTACTGACAAAACTGCAGTAGACGGTGAAACATACTGCTACGCAGTTTGTGCTATGGACAATTACGGTGCTACAAGTCCGTATGCAGAATTTGCATTTACATATGTAAAGCCAATTCCGCTCTCAACACCTGTAGTGAAAACTGCAAATACAGCAAAGGGTATAAAGGTTACCTGGAACAAGGTAGCAAATGCACAGAAATATGTTGTTTACCGTAAATTCTACAGCCCGAAAAACAAGAAATGGTCAGGCTGGATTGCACTTAATTCAAACTGCAAAACAACAAGCTTTGTAGATACCACTACAAAGTTAGGCATTAATTACCGTTACACAGTAAAGGCTGTAAACGGAAAATCTGCAAGTGCGTTTAAGTCTACAGCTACAATAAAATACAATGTAACACCTGTAGTAAAGGTAGCAAATGCTTCAAACGGAATTAAAGTTAGTTGGTCAACAGTAGCAAATGCAACAGGCTACACAGTTTACTCTTCAACCTACAACACAAAAACTAAAAAGTGGAGTAGCTGGAAGAACAGAGGTACTGCAGGTAAAAATAAAACCTCTTGGGTAGATAAAAAGGCAAAGCCGGGTACAGTTTACAAGTACACGGTTCGAGCAGTTTGCGGTTCAAATGCAAGTAGCTTTAAGGCAAGTTCAAGCCTTGTTCGTTTACTTAACCCAACAGTTAAAGCAGTAAA
>JAFVWD010000161.1 GCA_017501865.1 Clostridia bacterium
AGCGGAAGCGAAGAAAAGCTTCAGGAAATTCTTACATTGTTGGAAAAATATGATTTAAAGGATGAAGCAATTATAATTTCCTTCAAAGAGCAAATGATAAAAACAGTCAGAAGTCTTGACGAAGATATAGAATTATGGTATCTATGTGAAGAAATTACCGATTACGAGGTTTCAAGTGCAAAAGAAAATAATTTTGCAGTAGCCTTTAATTCTAAAAAAAATGATGATGAAGCAATAAAAAAAGCAGGGAAAGAAAATGTTAAACTCTGCGCCTGGACGGTAGATGAGTTAGATGAATTGGAGCGACTTTATAACTGCGGAGTAAAGTACATAACAACCAATTCAATAATCCCTGAACAATAAATATCCTATTTTAGAATTAAAAAGAAAAAATTTGTGTATAGATTACAAAAAAACGTCTGAATTTTATAATAATTACTACTTTTAGATAACGATTTTACTCTTTTATTTTGGTCTGTAAAGTGTTATAATAATAAAAGTTAAAATGAGTTTAAGCGACTTTTTGTTGCTGTTTCTGATATATTAAAAAATTGATAGGGGTGCCGCACGTGGAAAGATTTGTAATCCGTGGTGGTAATGAGCTTCACGGCGAAATAAAAATCAGCGGTGCAAAGAATGCTGTTCTGGCAATTATGCCTGCTGCTATTCTTGCCGATGGTCCTTGCAGAATTGAAAATATTCCTGACATAAGCGATGTCAGAATGATGATAAAAATATTACGCCATGTAGGTGCTGATGTTGAAACACCTGAAGAGGGTGTTGTTGTAATTGACGGAAAAAATGTCAATGCAGACGAAAATATACCTGATAAAATGACTCGTAAGTTAAGAGCATCTTATTACCTTTTAGGTGCACTTTTAGGCAGATATGGTAAAGCAAGTGTTTCAATGCCGGGCGGTTGCTATTTTGGTGAAAGACCTATAGACCAGCACATAAAAGGCTTTGAGGCATTGGGTGCAACAGTAAGCACAGAAAGTGCTGTTGTACAAGCAGTTGCAGATGAGCTTATAGGTTCTTCTGTTTATATGGACGTTGTTTCTGTTGGTGCTACAATAAATGTAATGCTTTCTGCTGTTCGTGCAAAAGGGCTTACAGTTATTGAAAACGCAGCAAGAGAGCCACATATAGTTGACCTTGCGAACTTCCTTAACTCAATGGGTGCCGATGTTCGTGGTGCAGGTACTGACGTAATTAAAATACGCGGAACCGCTTCAATGCACGGTTGCACATATTCAATAATTCCTGACCAGATTGAAGCAGGAACTTATATGGTTGCAGCGGCGGCTGTTGGTGGTGATGTTATTATTCAGGATGTTATTCCTAAGCATCTTGAGTCTATAACAAGCAAGTTAGAGGAATGCGGTGTTACTGTTATTGAGGGCGATGAAAGTGTTCGCGTTGTTTCAAATAACGGCAGACCAAATGCTTGCAGGGTTAAAACAAGACCACACCCGGGCTTCCCTACAGATATGCAACCGCAGATGGCAGTACTGCTTACAACCTGTAAGGGTACAAGCCATGTAGTAGAAAGTGTCTGGGATAATCGCTTTAAATACACTCAACAGTTAAAGAGAATGGGTGCTAACATAATTGTTGACGGTAAGACTGCAATTATTACCGGTGTGGAAAATCTTAACGGTGCACCGGTTGAGGCAGATGACCTCAGAGCAGGTGCCGCAATGGTTATTGCCGGTATGATGGCAAAGGGCACAACGACTGTAACAAATGTTAATCTTATTGACCGCGGTTATGAGAAAATAGTTGAAAAGCTTACTGCTGTCGGTGTTGACATACAAAGAGAAGTATTTGAAGAAGAATAATCTGAATAATACTGAGGTAATTTAATATGATAAGATTTTGTCCGCTATTTTCATCGAGTAGCGGCAATTCTGTTTACATAGGCGAAAATAATGCAGGTATTTTGGTAGATGTAGGCAGAAGTGCTAAACAAATTCGTGAAATGCTTGACTCTGTAGGTGTGGAAGAAAATGCTGTAAAAGCAGTTTTTCTTACACACGAGCACAGTGACCATATAAATGGTCTTTCTGTGTTTTTAAAAAGAAATAATATTCCTGTTTATGCCGCCCCGGGAACACTTTTAGCACTCAGAAAAAAAGGTGTGCTGACAGATTGCCATAAAGATATCACTGTTGATGACTCGGGTGTTGAAATTAACGGTATGCTTGTAAAGCCGTTCAGAACCTCGCACGACTGTGCCGACGGAAGAGGTTATGTTGTAACGGGAAGTGATGGTGGTTCTAAGGTTGCAATAGCAACTGATACAGGAATTGTCACACAGGAAATAATGAATGCTATTACAGGCTGTAACCTTGTTTATCTTGAGTCGAACCACGATGTTAATATGCTTAAAACAGGGCCTTATTATTATGATTTGAAAAAAAGAATTCTATCAGATAAGGGGCATCTTTCAAACGATGCGTGTGCGAGTGTTTTAAGAAGTCTTGTAAATAAGGGTACAACTCAGTTCGTTCTGGCACATCTTAGTATGGAAAATAATACACCGGAGCTGGCATATGAGACATCTACCTGTGCTTTATCTGAAATGGGTGCTCTCATTAACAGAGATTATCTCTTGAAGGTAGCAGATGCTGAAAACAAATCAAAACCTATTCTTATTTGATTTTGTTTGTTCTGAGTATTTAAATACAATATAAAAACTGACTCCTGTCATTTTCTATAACTGAAAATGTCAGGAGCTTTTTGTTATTTGTTGAAAAATGCAGAATTGTATGTTAAAATTTGTTTATAACAATTTAAAAGGGGATATAAAAATGAAAAAAGTATTAAGTTTAGTCTTAGCTTTTGTTTTTGTTGTGGGTATATGTGCTTCTGCACCAATTACAGCAAATGCGGCGAGTGTTGATGATTTGACATTTGAGCTTAATGAAAATGGTACAATGTACAAGGTTAAAGATTGCAATGAAGATGCTTCGGGCGAGCTTGTAATTCCAAGTACATATAATGGCTTGCCTGTAACATTAATTGGTAGCAGCGCTTTCGAGGACTGTAGATATCTCACAAGCATAACAATCCCTGACAGTGTAACGAG
>JAFVWD010000162.1 GCA_017501865.1 Clostridia bacterium
AGCCGCAAGTTTCGTTTCATCTGTCTCGCCCGTTTTTTTAAAATTTTTATAAACCGAAACAGCTTCTTTCATTATTCTTTTAATATCATCAGGCGTAGCAGTATCTGCCCTTTTGAACGAATCGGTTCCCCCGCTTCCGAAGCCTGAAATACTATCAACTGTGCTGACCTCTTTTTTACTCTCTTCTGCTTCGGGTGTTGAGCTACTGAAATCTGAACCTCCTGTTGCAGTACTCAGAACATAAAAGCTCGCTTTCCCGATTAAGTTAGTTAAAGTGTCTGAAAAAACAACAGTCAATACAATAACAGACACGGAAAGCAGAATACTCAATATATCTGTCAATCCTGAATTTTTCCGACTCATGTCGCACCTCCATGCAAAATATTGCAATATAATTTTATGCGACATTTTTTCCCCTTATAACAACGATTTCAAATCAGCATAGCCAAGGCTTTTCTGCAAGGTTAAGTTTATTGCTTCCGAAATCACATTAGCCGAATTTTCAATAAGCATATCTATATCCTTCGGTGTTACTATAAGGTTCAGTTCTTCCTTAAGACTTAAATTTTCATCTTTACAAAGGCTTCTTACCAAAGCAAGCGCATCTACAACTGTAGGAACCCCTACAGCAATTACGGGAACCCCTAAAAATTCTTCATCTATTCTTTTCCGTTTGTTCCCTATACCTGAACCCGGGGCTATGCCTGTATCCGACATCTGAATAGTTGTCCCGAGTCTTTCTACACTACGCGAGGCAAGCGCATCTACCGTTATTACACACACAGGCTTTATTTCCCCGGAAATGCATTTTATATATTCCGATGACTCGAGCCCCGTCTGACCCAAAACTCCCGTAGAAATTGCTGACACCGGTCGCAATGCTTCTGTAAAGCCTATGCTTCTTTGCAATTCTTCACTCAAATGCCTTGTTGAAAAAATTCTTGCGGCTACAAAAGGACCGAGAGCATCAGCCGTAATATCGGCATTACCTACTCCGGCTACTAAAACAAGTCCCTCTGAGTCAGGTATAAGCTTACTGAGAGCATCACTTACATCTGTTACTATACCTTCATGCTCGTCAGATAAATTTCCAAGCTCAGGAATATCTATTGTAATGTATCTTCCGATGCCTTTCCCCAATTTTTCTGCAGCCTCTTCATTCAGAATATCAATTATTGTTGTTACAGTATATTTGTTTTTTGTAGTTTCTTTTTTTACACCTGTCAATTCACCCTTTATAAGCTCGGTTCTCTCAAGTGTCAAATCTGTTCTGAAGTTCAATTTTCATCCTCCGTCAATTTTAATATTAATAATATTGACGAACTTCTTTTTTAGTATGCAAATTAATATTGAAATAGCGATAACAATGTGATAAAATAGTTGGGTAAATTTTCATATAGGAATGGTAATAAAAATGAAACTTGGTATTGTTGGTTTACCGAACGTCGGTAAAAGTACACTTTTTAATGCTCTTACAAACGCAGGTGCTCAGGCGGCAAACTACGCATTCTGCACCATAGAACCAAACATTGGTGTGGTTTCTGTTCCGGACAAACGTCTTGATGCTCTTTGTGAAATGTACAACCCTGCTAAGGTTACTCCTGCAACTATTGAATTTGTTGACATTGCAGGCCTTGTAAAGGGTGCCTCTCAGGGCGAAGGCTTAGGTAACAAATTCCTTTCTCATATAAGAGAGGTAGATGCAATTATTCACGTTGTACGTTGTTTTGAAAACGATGACATAATGCATGTTGAAGGTTCAATTGACCCTCAGAGAGACATTGAAACTATCAACCTTGAATTAATTCTTTCTGACTCTGAAATTCTCACACGCAGAATCGACAGAAGCAAAAAAGCAATGAAGGGCGACAAATCTCTTGCTACTGAAGTGGCATTCTTTGAAAAAGTAAGCGAGGCACTTAACAACGGCTTGTGTGCAAGAAGCATTGAGATGACAGATGATGAAAAAGCTCTTCTTGATACAGTAGATTTACTCACTTCAAAGCCTGTTATTTATGCTTGTAATATGAGTGAAGATGATTTCACTCAAAACATTGAAACAAACGCAAGATTTAACGCAGTTAAAAAGATTGCCGCTGAGGAAGGTAGCGAGGTTCTTCCGATTTGTGCTGAGCTTGAAGCACAGATTGCAGAGCTTGAGGCAGATGAAAAAGAAATGTTTTTATCTGAACTCGGAGTTTCTTCAGGTGGTCTTGACAGACTTATTGAAAGAAGCTATGACTTATTAGGTCTTATGTCTTACCTTACAGCAGGTCAGCCCGAAGTAAGAGCATGGACTATAAAAAAAGGCACCAAAGCTCCTCAGGCTGCCGGTAAAATACACACCGATTTTGAACGTGGGTTTATCCACGCTGAGGTAGTTTCATTTGACGTCCTTATGGAGTGCGGTTCAATGCAGGCTGCAAAGGAAAAAGGTCTTGTACGTTCTGAGGGTAAGGAATATGTTATGCAGGACGGCGACATAGTATTATTCAGATTTAACGTATAAAAAAAGCTCCTATCATTCAGTTTTACACAAGCTGAATGATAGGAATTTTTATTTATTTTGTTTATTCGTTAATTTTATAATGTCTTACGTAAACACCGACTGCCTTGTCGTAATCGAGAATATGTACTAAAGAACCATCTTCCATAGGGTAAACTGTAATACCCTCCGCTTCATTACCGCATTTAGCCGGAATATTTCTTTCACAAAGAGTCTTAACTTCACCTGTTTTTATATCTACTGTCAGAACGTAATCTGTGTTGCCGTCTTTTGCGTCGTAAGAAAGGTAAATTAAACCGTTGTAAACCTCACCGCCCTGAATGCGTGTAATAGTTTCTGAAAGCTTAATTGAGTGAGAGTATTCAATTGTCTCTAAATCGAAAACGAAAATTTCTTCTACATCGCGGAACTGCGAACAATATAAATAGCCGTTCTCAGCATCTACTGCACACCACGGAAAGCTACCCTCTAAAAGCTCCTGCGGCATTTCATAAGCCTCTATGAACTCAAGCGTATCTGAATCGTACACCATAAGATGCGGATTTGCATCCTCTGAATCCTCACCTGCTATATAAAGCTTACCGTCATAATAGCTCATACCGCCAAGGTGATTCAGGTTAAGATTTTCTCTGTAATCTTCAGGCATAGCGGTAAAGTCAGAATCCACCATAAACATATCCTTATCCCATTTAGCAAGTCCGCTTGTACCTATTCCTGTTAATGAACCTGAGGTATAAAAATACTCACCGTCTGTTGTTATTCCCTGCCCTGAAACCAATGCTTTTTCTAAAACCGATAAATCTTCTTTAACAAGGCTTACTTCTTTCGATGAGGTAACATCACCTGCATCTAAAAACAATGTAACGAGTGTAGCAATTAAAACAAGTACACTCCAGAACATTTTGGGTATACCCCATAAAAACTCTAAC
>JAFVWD010000163.1 GCA_017501865.1 Clostridia bacterium
GAATACCCGGTTGGTGTCAGAAATACACATTAAAATCTAACGGTTCAGCCGTAAAAACAAAACCTGTTAACGGGTTTGTTTACATTAAATGTGAAGGCAAAAAGGAAGTAATAGAGCTCGATTTACAAATGAAAGCAACCTTAATTGAGGCTAACCCCTTAATAGAAGAAAACTTCGGAAGAGTTGCGGTTTCTTACGGTCCGTTTATTTATTGTCTTGAAGATATTGATGCCGACCGCAGAATTTCTGAAATTTCGCTCAGTAAGAACCTTAATGAAACAGTTAAGTATGTAGAATTTTTTAAGGCAAACATCTTAGAGGTAGACGCATTTGTTCAAGAAAAATTTGACGGGCTTTACAGACCTTTGAAAAATGAAAAAACACCTGCACGCATAATGCTTATACCATACTACACCTTTGCTAATCGTGGTGAATCAGATATGGCTGTATGGTTAAGACTCGCAAGATAAAAAGAAGAAACATAAAGGTAAGTGTACCGGGGTTCAACAGGTAAAATTTCCGCCTGTTGAACCTTTTTTCTTCAAGAAAGTGAAAACTGTAATTATTTGTTGCTGAAAGCTTCGCACTCAGTACACACTACATTATCGCGAACACCAAAATTAAGTATAAAAGCTTAAGGTGACGGGAGCCGAACACCTTACTTTGCTCAGCTTCTACCCCTAATTAATTCTTTATTATTTATAAATTTTCGTGCCTTTCATTATATTTATTATAAAAAACACTTGATTTTATAAAAATTATAATGTATAATTCTATTGCTTTAAAGATATTGTTTTTAAAATCAGCATTAAAACTTAAAGTTGAGCAAATCAATACTTATCGAGATGTGGCTCAATTTGGAGACGTTTCCGAGCGCCGCCGGTGGCGGATTCAGCGAGGAATAAGGAGTGGCGCAATAACGAGTATCGCGAAGTGAGCAACGAGCGAGACGACTATATTGCAACAGGATGAGCGCTACGTTCGTTTTGAACGTACCCCCTACAGGGTTTGTTTTATTAATTTCAATTTTAATATCGAGATGTGGCTCAATTTGGTAGAGCGCTACGTTCGGGACGTAGAGGCTGTGGGTTCAAATCCCGTCATCTCGACCAAATCTATAAGGTATGTACTGTGTGTACATACCTTCATTTTTTGTTTTTATAAACAAACAGGGATTTGAACCCCCTCGGCGAAGCCGAACACAATCGGGTTTCGCGTAGCGATGATGGGCAAAACCCATCAAATCCCGTCATCTCGACCAAAAAGGCAGGTTCATTACGAACTTGCCTTTATTTTTTGTTTAAGAAGATGGTGTTTGTTGACAGAAACACGATGATATGATTTAATAAAAAAGAAACAAGAAAAAAGTATAAGGGGGAATGTTAATATGAAAAAACTGGTAGTATTTATTTTGGTTACTGTTATGTTGGTTGCTTTTACATCATGCACTAAACAGAAAAATGATTCATCAAACAATGCTCCTTTGGTTGGTGGGGGTAACACTCCCAATGCTCCGACTCTTATACTCAACGGAAAACAATTAGATGTATATACTTCGCATTACAATGTTACAGAGGAATATGCCTCTATTCCTTTATCAGCTTTTCTGCAGTCTTTGGGAGCGGAGTATGCCGATTCACCGATGAATGAATATGGGGTTCAGTGTTATTCTTTTATGGATAACCGATACATAATCAATGGAAGAATGCACCTGTTTATGTTCGAAGAAGATTATAAAGCTTTTTTGAAAGAATTGAATGATACAGGCAAGAAACTTTCAAAGGAAACAGCCTCAGAACGAGGTTTGCTTCCCAAGAATCAAAGTAAGGTTTTATTGAATACAGACGAAACAAATATTGAATATACGGAAATATGGAGCGACCATGAATCACTGATGAACGCTCTGAGAGAAAGTGGAATTGATATAACGATTGAATACGATTTTGAGACTCGTGCGATTACCGTCACTTTGAAGGAATAAAAGGAGCTGACTTTTTCAGTCAGCTCCCTTTCTTTGTATTATGCAGTAAAGTTTTTGACATTAATGAAACTGTGGAAATGTGACGGAAGGTATGGTATAATGGATTTGACAAATGAGAATTTGTCGGGAGGTGTATGGTTGTATGAATAAAATATATGAAAG
Organism: Clostridia bacterium; assembly: GCA_017501865.1. Taxonomy (GTDB): domain Bacteria; phylum Bacillota; class Clostridia; order Oscillospirales; family Acutalibacteraceae; genus DTU089. Next base: position 2,144 of record JAFVWD010000163.1, read on the forward strand.
TATAAGTAATACCATAAGTCGAATGAAGCCTTTTCATAAGATTCAAGTTTTAAGTGCTTTTGTACCATTTTATACTTCTTTTGTTGTGGTACTCATAACCTATATTGTTTGTTGGAAAAGTAAAATACCTTTTTCTAGTTTTGTTATATGTTTTTTTATTTATGGCATTTTACTTTCATTTGCGTTTAACCTTATCAGTGAGCCGATTTTTAAGTATATTGTTGGTTGTGTTATATCACTTGTCGGTAATTATTGTTTGGTTAGTATTCAAATGAAAAAAACGAAAAACCCAATTTGTAAATATATAAACATTGATGTAAAGAACAGGGGGAGAAGCAATGGCAAAATTAGAACAGGTTCTTAATGGTGATTTCGGACAGATTTTGAAGACAATCGAAAACGGAATATTGAACGGCAGTATGTCGCCAACTTATAGCTATGCAGGCGGAAACCGAGTTAGTATGAATGTTACATTGTTTCAAAATGCGAATGGTCCGATTTATCTTTCTGCAATTACATCAGGCGGAAGTCAGGCGATGTTATTCAAGGTGAATACCTTGGGTGAAGAAGCTTTCCTTGATAAGTTGAGAGAGCTGTTATGATCGGATTGATGTGAATCTGTAGAGGTGCATATATGAAAAAAATCTTATCAATTTTAACCTGTATATTAGTTATACTTTCCTTTGCTTCTTGCGGAGGTGTGTCAATATCAAATAAAAGATACAATGAAATATCAAACTATGTTTTAGAAAATATTGATACACTATCGCCTGAAAAAGATGTTGAATTTTTTGATTATGAATCCAAGGGACTTAGCATTGGGGCTACATACTACGGATATTATTATACTGTTAACAATGAAATTTTACTTCCTGATTTTTATTCAGGCAATGATATAGATAAGATAAAAAATGATAAATATGAATCAGATGGTGGTACTTATTTTGGTAAACCAAACAATGGCACAGATTGGTGCTTTATAAAAAAGATAACTGATAATTGGTATTACTACGAGTTGCACTGGGCGTAAATCCAAAAGCGTAAATTCCTATTTGTTGTTTTCTGTTTAAAAACCTACCAATGACCACATAAAGCCCACAGTCAGAGTCGGACTATATGAAAACAGTGTGAAATTCAGCTTCAAAGAGCATTCGAAAAATACACGAAAGCACAATATGTTGTGTGCAGTTCCCGAGAGCAGACTGGCATAGCTCTTCGGGTACCGCAAGAGGGCACTTGTGGGTTTCGCGTAGCGATGATGGGCAAAGCCCATCAAATCCCGTCATCTCGACCAAAAAGCAGTTGAAAATCTTGTATTTTCAACTGCTTTTATTATATCTTCCCACCTAAAAACACTCTATTCTCACATTGTTTTGATTAAGCCAGGGTTGTTAAACATATTCATTTGTGATACAATCATCTCACAAATTTGAATTTGATAATGCGAGCGATTGATGTATGAAAGATAAAAATTACTTTTTAGCTAAGGCACAGGAAAATATGCCTGAACTTCATTGCAGAAATATCATTCCCGATGCAACCGAATTTGTTGCATCAGACGGTGACAGTATTCTGCTTGACCTCGGACAACACGCTGTGGGGCATTTTTCATTTACTTTTGACAGAGTTGATGTTTTCGTTGATGCTCCCGTAAGGCTGATAATAAAATTCGGTGAAGATATGAGAGAAATCAATGATGATTTTTCCGAATACAAGGGTGTGCTTTCAAAAACATGGTTACAGGAAGAGCTCATTAATCTTGACTATCCGCAAAAAATAACCTTGCCGAGAAGATATGCTTGCAAATACATAAAAATCACTATAGACAGAACTACAAGACCGATAAGACTTTTTGATTTCAGTTTCTGTGCTTCAACAAGTGCAGATGTTTCAGTACTCAAACCAATTAATTCAAATGATGCTTTACTGAATAAAATTGATATTGTTGCTACAAATACACTCAAAGAATGTATACAGACTGTATTTGAAGACGGACCTAAGCGTGACCGACGTTTATGGATTGGTGATTTAAGGCTTGAAGCTCTGACAAATTACTATACATTCAATAATCTTGAAATTGTAAGAAGATGTCTATATCTTTTTGCTGCCGGTGAATGCAATGAACTCGGTTTTCTACCGTCATTTGTTTATGAAACGCCTTATTATCATTCGGGCGAAGCGCATATTGAGGACTATGCCCTTTTGTTTGTTGTGAGTGTATGCGATTATTATGAGCATACGAACGATATCAGTGTTGTGAATGACCTTCTTGATATTTGTAAGTCACAGCTTGATTGTTTCAAATCAACGCTTGACGATGATAGCATTGTAACGAAACAAAACGGATGGTTTGCTTTTATAGATTGGTGTCCGGGTCTTGAGGTTATGACTTCGTTACAGGGTGTTTATCTTTATGCGCTTGAACGCTTCGCGGGATTACTTAAAGCAATCGGCGATGATGATTGTGAGAACTATACATCACTCCTTCCAAAAGTGCGTTTAGCTTCAAAAAATCATTTATACAATGAAAACCGAAATGTATTTATCAACAGTAGGGATAACAACCAATTCAGTGTTCATTCGCAGGTGTGGATGATATTGGGTGGTGTAATCGATGGTGAAGAAGCAAAAAAACTTCTTCTCAATTGCCTTGATAACAAAAAAGCGATGCAACCATGCACTCCATATATGCACCATTACGTTGTTGAAGCAATGCTGAAACTCGGGATGAAAGACGAAGCAGTACAATATTTGAAAAAACTTTGGGGCGGAATGGTTGAGCTTGGTGCAGACACTTTTTGGGAAGCTTACGTACCCGATGACCTTGATTTTTCACCATATAACGACAGAATGATAAATAGCCTTTGTCATGCTTGGAGCTGCACCCCGTCATATTTCATACGAAAATACGAATTGTAATTAAAAAACTCTGATTTGTCGAACTAAAAACTACAGGAGCTGAAAAAACTTTGTTTTTTCAGCCCCTTTTCTTTGTTTTATTTATATAATTCTTTACACCCTATTAAGTTTCGACCACAAATCATCCTACACTTAGACTTGGAATATTTGGAATTATTGGAAACGTTGTTGTGAAATAGCATTTACAACCCTGCTTTTGATTTTTCTACAATTAAAGAAGAACCTCTTTTCCTTTTTGTGCAGATTCATATATTGCGCAGAGAATTTTAATCATATCTACACCCTGAGAAGGCTTGAATACCGGTTCTGCGCCCTCGGTAATAACATCAATAAAATTGCGGATATTTTTCTTATGTCCGTTTGTATCTATGTTACCTCTCGGAATAACATCAAGAAGCTGACCGTCTTCCTCAGTAAAAAATTCAACTTCATTTTCTTCCCATTTAAGAGCGGCTTTTGTACCTCTGAGTTCAACGTAACGCGTTTCAGCCTTAATATTTGAAGCCCAACTGAATTCTATCTGAAGAACAGCACCGTTGTCAAAACGAATCATACCCATAGCAAGATCTTCAACGTCAAATGTGCCCTCTGAATTTGCATCACCGAACTTTGAATTTTCAGAATCACTTGTGTCGTTATCAGCAAATTTTGTATATGTACTCGCACTTACAGCAACAGGTGTCGGATTTCCCATAAGCCACACAGCAAGGTCTATCATATGAACACCAAGGTCAATAAGCGGACCTCCGCCTGACTGCTCTTTTGTTGTAAACCAGCCACCTTTACCCGGTATGCCTCTGCGTCTTTGCCAACCGCAACGACCGCAGTAAATTTCGCCCATTCTTCCGTCTTCAACAAATTTCTTTGC
>JAFVWD010000164.1 GCA_017501865.1 Clostridia bacterium
ACCCTTATAGTTGCTTTTTAAAAGCACCCATTTTCCGCCGCCTTCTTTTCTGTACACGTTATAACGCGCAGAACTTGAAGTATTATTCCACTTAACCTGAACTCTGTTGTCGCTTGCTGTTGCAACTGTACTAACCTGCGGAGCTTTTGCGAAAAGACAATAAATACCCTCAAACTGATATCTTGAAGCTGTACCTTTTTTATCAAGTGCTTTTACAGTGTAAACATATTTACCGTTCTTGTTTTTTACAGATTTATCTGTATAAGAAAGAGTTTTTGCATTTACTGTTGCAACCTTAGTCCATTTGGTACCTGTCATGCTTCTGCGATAAATCACATATTTTGTTGCGCTGCTTGAATGCTTGTACCAACTTATAGTAGGACCGTTAACTGTGTTTTTGGATGTTTTAAGTAAAACTATTTGCTTTGCGAAAGCTGTTGTTCTGTTTACAGAAACCTTAAATTCAGCAAAGGATTTTTCTGAAATTGAAACACTTCCGTCATCTGTAGCTCTTGCTGCATATGCTACACCGTAATAAGTACCTGTTTTAAAGACACCCTTTAATTTAAGCCACGGTGTAAATGAATATGTTCCTGCTTCATCACAATATGTGTAATCGCTTGCTACCATTTTTGTCATATTCTTATCGGAATAAATCTCGAAAAAGAAATACACATCGTCGCATTTTGCATTAATGTAAAAATTAATGTAATCATAGCTACCATACATTTTTACAGTAGATACAGATTTTTGCATTTTGCTGTCTGTAGGTGTTATATAACCATAATCTGTGCCGGTTATAGAAATATCAGCAGCATTTGCAACCACTGCCACAGTACTGAAAAGTGTAATTACCGCAAGAAGCAGTGCAAGTGTTTTTTTGATTTTTTTCATAACTTTTTTTCTCCTTTTATTTTTAAAAATTTATTACGTCGGGTACTGTCGTATTACTTTGACTGTTCCCGTTGTTAACTGTTATTCCGGTATTATATCTGTTATTACGATTAAGCTCTGAAAACTCTTCGTTCACCCTCTCGTTAATATTACCGGCAGTTTTTGCAGCCTCGAAAAACATATCTTCATTCCCGAAATAAGCGCCTTCGGTTACATAGTCGGAAAAAAACATTTCTTCCTCTTCATCAAAATAAAATGTTTCCTCTTCCGTTACAATTTCTTCTCTGACAGTTTCGTTTTCTTCGTGAGAAGCATCATTTTGATATATTTCCGAATAAGCTTCACTTTCAGGTTCTTCAGCTGTATCTTCATACACCTCAGGTGTTACTTCAGGCTCATCCAACGGCTCATTTTTTTCTTCCTTCGGAATAACTGCTGAAGCCCCTTCCCTTAAGTCAGCATTTTTCTCCTTTGCTTCAGGCAATGTGCCAAAGCACACAGTTGCAGAAAGCGCGGCGCACAAAAACAATAGCATAAAGATTTTCAGGTTTTTCTTGTAGCTTATTACAGATTTCACCCTGCCTTTAATACTCACCTCGCCAAAAGACACAGGTGAAACAAGCCTTACTCTTTCTTTAATAGCACAATCAAGAAGTGTCTTTGCATATGATTTTCTGTCATCAACAGAATAATCTTTTACTACCCTCTCATCACACGCAAGCTCAATATCCTTTGTTAATAGCTTAAAGCATATAAAAACTAACGGGTTGTACCAATAAAATGCAAGCAATAAAAAGGCTGTTATCTTTATTAAATGGTCAAAATTTTTAATATGAGATTTTTCGTGAGAGATTATATGTGAATATGCTTCACCCTCTATGCCGAACGGAAGAAAAATTTTAGGCTTAAAAACACCTAAAACAAACGGAGAGACAATCTTTTCGCTCTGGAAAATATTTTCCTCTTTTCTCACCGCATCCCGCACATTTCTGTAAATTCTGAAAAAACTAAAAGCCCCCCAGCTTAACATCAAACACGCTCCGACAGCCCAGATTACTATAAAAATTAATTCGGCTTCGACTTGCTTTGCCTCAGCTACAAGCTTTAATGATGCTTCTGTTGTTTGATTCACCGAGGATACGGTTATATTTTCCGCTAACTTTTCAGGGACAAGACTGAATCTGCTTTTCAAATTAAACGGAGTGATTAATTTAATCCCTACTAAAGCCCATAAAAACAACCTCGAGTTTTTAGAAGTATTCTTAAACAGGCTTCGTATAAGTAGAATTGATAAAATAAAAATATTCGTCAGCAAAGTAGTTGACACAAGCGATTCTAAAAATGCATTCATTTTTACTCGCCTGCCTCGTCTATTAACCTTCTGATGTCTTCTATATCTTTTTTACTAAGCTTCCTGCTTTTAGAAAACGCAGCTATGAATGCCGGTAAATTTCCTTCAAACTTTTTCTCTATAAGCTCATCTACCTCAGATATCTGAATTTCCTCTTTTGTATAAAGCGGGAAAATTTCTGAACCCTCTCTTTTTAAAACTCCGCGTTCTTCAAGACGTTTTATAACTGTATATGTAGTAGTTCTCGACCAGCCGATTTTCTCACGGCAGAGCTTTGCAAGCTCAGACATAGTCTTGGCTTCATTTTCCCACATAACCAGACAAAAACGGTACTCGCTCTCAAACACCTTTGGAACATCCATTTAAATTTCACCACGCAAGTTTAATTTGATAGTCAAATAATACAACTTCAGCGCTTTAAAGTCAATAGATTTTATGTTGTTCTACATTTTCTCAAAAAAAGAAACTTAACTGACAAAAACTCAAATATATGTAAAATATAAAAGGTAGCATGACATTATTAAACCATATTTGCTTCGGATAATTCTTTTCATCCTGCTAATCAGTTTATTCACACTACCTTTTTATTATCTTCTTTTATTCAAAAACAATATCTTTATTCAACTCAACAAGTCTTACGTCGTATGCTTTCATAATATCATTTTCATACGGCAGGACAGGGTTTTCTATACCAAGCTTTTTCATAAGCTCCTTTGTAAAAAGCGGATTCTGAATTAAGAAAGGTCCTAAAAGATATGTTCCGAAGAAATTGTTTCTTTTCACACCCTCGTTTTTCGCTTCAACTGAAGCACCGAAACCTTTTTTCACATTAATAAACTCATCTTTTGCTTCTATATTGTAAGTGTGTGAAAATCTGCTTGTGTAACCTACAATATCAATATTTTCATACTTTCCCACAAAAAGTGAGTTATTTCTTTTAGGAATAGTTCTTACTGAATTAAATGAAAAAATGTTGAGGGCATCTATTTTAGTACCGTCTGTATTTTCAATATACTTACCGAAAATTTCGAAGGCATTACCTGTAGTCAGGAACACCAC
>JAFVWD010000002.1 GCA_017501865.1 Clostridia bacterium
ACTTGACAAATACAAAAAATATCAGCTTTCTCACGAAATAGCAATGGATCATCTTTATGCTGTAGTTGAAGTTTTTAAAGATACAAATACACTTTTTGAAAACTATGCTCCTGAGTTTGTAAATAATTCAAAACCGTCTCAGGGTGACCCTGCTATGGCAGATTTTGTCGGTTGGTCAGGTATTTCACCTATTTCAATTTTATTTGAATTTGTTTTCGGCATTAAGCCTGATGCAGGAAATAACAGAATAGTATGGGATGTTACTCTTCTTGATAAACACGGAATAGAGCAGTATCCGTTTAAAACAGATGGTGAGATTACTCTCATTTGTGAAGCGCGTGATTCCGAAAATGAAAAACCGCAGATTACTTTTGATTCAAATATTCCGATTGAGTTAGAGGTTATCTGGGGTGAAAAAGATAACAAACAATCATTTATTATAAAAAATTCTTAATGGAGAGATATTATGTTAAATATTGAAGAACTTAAATTTGATGAAAAAGGTCTTATTCCTGCTATAGTAGTCGATTACGCAACCAAAAAGGTTTTAACTCTTGCTTATATGAATAAAGAGAGCCTTAAAATTTCACTTGAGAAAGGGTTAACCTGCTTCTACAGTCGTTCAAGACAGGAATTATGGCTCAAAGGTGAAACAAGCGGTAATTACCAGCATATAGTAAGTATCACAGCCGATTGCGATAAGGATGCACTTACAGTTGTTGTTAAAAAAGATGGTCCCGCTTGTCACACGGGTGCTGACTCATGCTTTAATGATTTGGTTTATGAAAATCAAGAGCTTAATGCTGAATTTTCAATGGAAAATCTTATGAAAATGCTTGTTGGCAGAAAGATTGAGAAAAAAGAAGGTTCTTATACCACATATCTTTTTGAAAAGGGTATTGATAAAATTCTTAAAAAAGTTGGTGAAGAATCAACTGAGGTTATAATTGCGGGTAAAGCAAATGATAAAAAAGAAACGATTTATGAAATTGCTGACTTGACATATCATATTATGGTGCTTATGATAGAAATGGGCATTTCTCTTGATGAAGTAACAACAGAGCTTGCTTCTCGTCACGTTATTGACCACAAGGTAAAACAAGAGAAAATGACTAAATAATTATTTGAGGCTTTATTTATGAGTGAAATAAAAAAAGATGAAGTTTCTGTAGCTTCGTATACTGCAGATTATATTCTTGCCAAAGCGCTTGATATTGGTGAAAATATTCTGCGTTGTGGCGGTGAGCCGTACAGAATAGAAGATACCGTTACACGGATTTGTGTAGCATATGGTGCTGAATTTACTGATATTTTTGCTTTACCGTCTTTAATAATTGCTAACATAAGAATGAAAGACGGAACATTTTCTTCTCAGGTTCGCAGAGTTTACCAGAACAGTAACAATATGTTTCTTTTAGAAAAAATGAATAATCTTTCAAGGGATGTTTGTTTTAAAAAGATTTCACTTGATGCAGTACCCGATGAAATTGAAAAGGCAAAAAAATTAAAGCCGTTTCCTAATTGGCTTTGTTATATAGGTGGTATTCTCGGAGCCGGTGGCTTTGCTGTATTTTTTGGTGGTAATTTGTTAGATGCTTTGGTTGCATCTGTTGCGGCTATTGTTGTAACTTTTTTTAACCTTCATAAAACAGCTTTTGTTAACCAGATGATACATTCTGTCATTTCTTCGTTTGTCGGTGCTGTTGTTTCATTAGCATTAATCTCTTTTGGTATCGGCGAAAATGCAGATATGATTCTTATTGGTGTTATTATGCTGCTTATTCCGGGCTTAGCATTTGGTAATGCTGTAAGAGACTTGCTTTTCGGAGACACCGTTTCCGGTATAATTCAGCTTGTTCAAGCAATTTTAATTGCTGTTATGGTTGCCTTTGGATTTACTGTTGCTATGATGATATTCGGAGGTGTTTTTGCTTGAATATGGATATGATTATAAAAATTATTGCCGGTGTTATAAGTACTGTTGGCTTTGCAATTATTTTCCGATTGAATATTAAGCACATACCTTTTGCAGCAATAGATGGTTTATTTGCTTGTGTAGTTTATTTCTGTTGTCTTGAGTTTGTAAGTGATGATTTATTTATTGCCAATATGTCAGCGGCTTTTACAGCTGCAGGACTTGCTGAAATATTTGCGCGTATTGGTAAGGCACCCGCTACAGTTTTTCTTCTTCCGGGGTGTATTGCTTTAGTTCCGGGCGGTTCTCTTTATAAAGCGATGCGAAGCTTGCTTATTCAGGATTATAATGAATTTGCTGCACAGCTACTTGTTACTGCAAAGGTTGGTATTGCAATTGGCGGCGGTATTATTGCTGTTTCAATTATAAGATACTTTTTGAACTCAATTAAAAATAAAAATAGTAAATCAAATTAAAAAACTACACAACGCATAAAAATGCGTTGTGTAGTTTTTTGTTTATTTTTGTAATGTCTTTATAATTGCTTTACATTCTTCTAAATTCATAATTTTCGGAACAGGGTAGAGCGGATTACCTTCTTTTAAAGCTCGCTTCGCAATAAGTTCAATATCCTCGTCTTTAATTCCTTCAAACTTGTCAGGAATATTCATTTTTCTGTTTAGCTCTTTGATTGCTTCTATGAATTTTTCTGCTTTTTCTTTTTCTGTTTTAGCATCACCTGAAATTCCGGCAACGTCTGCAAGAATTGCAAGTCTGTTATGAGCAGATTCACCGAAGAATTCAAGTATGTAAGGAAGAATAACAGCATTTGCAAGACCATGAGGAATACCATACATACCACCTAAATTATGAGCAATTGCATGAACGTAACCAACATAAGCTCTTGTAAAAGCAACTCCTGCATAAAAAGATGCAACAAGCATATTTTCCCTTGCTTCAACATCCTTGCCGTTTTCATATACCTTTTCAATATTTTCAAAGATAAGCTTAGTAGCTTTTAAAGCTGCATCTTCAGTTTCTTTGACATTGCTTCTGCCGATAAATGCTTCAACTGCATGTGTGAGAGCATCCATACCTGTAGTTGAGGTAATGTGCGGTGGAAGTCCTAATGTAAGCTCAGGGTCAAGAACTGCAAATTTCGGGCGAAGAACGGGGTCGTTTATAGCATTTTTTTCGTGTGTATCAGGGTTAGAAATAACTGCGGCAAGAGTAGTTTCAGAACCTGTACCTGCTGTTGTCGGAACTGCAAAAATGAGTGGTGTTTTCTTTAAAACCTTTAATTGACCACGCATAGAAGGAATTGATTTATTAGGACGGGCAACCTTAGCAGCTGTAACCTTGGCACAGTCCATAGGCGAACCACCACCAAACGCAATAAATGCTTCACAGCCATTATCATAGTAAAGCTTTAAAGCATCCTCGACATTATAAATTGTCGGGTTTGGTTGTACACCGTCAAAAACAGTGTATTTTATACCCTCGGACTCAAGCCCTTGAAAGAGAGAATCAAGAAGATTAAGGCCCATGAGACCTTTATCGGTTACAACGAGAACATTTTTTACACCCTGTTCTTTAACGAGAGCAGGAAGTTTTTTTATTGCACCTGCACCTTGCAAAAGCTTTGGGGGAGTCCAGTCGAGGAATCCCATAGCTACCTTGTAAACACCTTGGTATGTTCTGTAAAAAGTATTGGTTAAACTCATTTTTAAATCCTCCGTGTTTTATTTTTTGTTGCCCTCTATAAGAGCAATTAAGTTATTTAGTAAGATATCGGTATTATCAATTTGTTTTTTTATTCTTCTGAAAAAGAAGGGGAATTGAACAGAGAACCGTTTTAACATTTTTATGTGCTTCTTTTTCTTAATGTCAAACAGATTATCTTTTCTTTGCGTCAACTCGGTAAGCTTTTCTGCTAACTCAAGTCTTTTTTCCTCTGAAAATTCCTCTAAAGTATTTCCTGTAGCGGTAAATACAATATTTGTGAACTCAACAACATCATCAGAAAGCTCCTTGAAGCTGACAAAGTATTCGCGTATACCGAGTGCATTGATAATTGTATTTATAACATCAATAATAAACACTGTTCCAATGATATAAACAAGTAGCTTTCTTGATTCAATATTTATCTGGTTAACAAAATAAACATCTATTAATGGGTGTAAAACATAAAGGAAAAGACAAGAAGCAGTACCCCAATAAAGTGTATGTGTAAGACAAATTCTGCCGTGAAGGTTAAAGGGCTGTTGTGAATAATCCCACCAGCGGGCATTAAAGGCTTTTTCCATAATGAAGCTTGTAAAATACTCAACTATGTCACAAACAACCATACCAACAACAAAAATAAGAAGCTCGTTTATATAATCGTTATCTGTCATTGATCTGAACGGCAAGAGACAAATTAAAATTACTAAAGCACCTATACCGTAAATGGGGCAGAACGGACCGCGTAGAAAACCGCGGTTAATCCATTTTTTAGGCCGAAGTGAACAGTAACAGGATTCGAAAAACCAACCGCAGAAGCTGTAAAGGAAAAAGTATATAAAATAATCATAAACACTCATTTTGTTCACCTATTCCTAAAATTACATCTAACTTTTTGCGACAGCTTTCAGACATGGAGTAAATCATTTCAATAGCTGCACAGTATTTATCCATCATAGTAACAATGTATGACTCCGGATATTTTGGGGGAACAACAGTAAGTGGCCACATATGCCTTTTAATTATATCCTGTTCTTTTTTTGTGAGTGTTCCGCATAAATAGTAGGCATTCTTCAGTGCAAATGAAGGG
>JAFVWD010000165.1 GCA_017501865.1 Clostridia bacterium
AAATTTCAACAATTGTAGCAGAAAGCTCTTCAACACTGCTTGCCTGCTCTGTAGCACCCTGAGAAAGAGCCTGTGCGCCGCTTGCAACCTGATCTGCTCCGTTTGCTACCTGTTCTGAGCCCTGGTAAATCTGATACATTGTATCTGTTAAGTCAACAACGATTTTATCAAGAGATTCAAGGAGCGGTTTGAAGCCACCTTTATATGCTTCTACGTTATCAGATTCAACGTTAAGATTACCCTTTGCAATTTCACCTAAAAGATTACTCTGGTCATTGATGATGTTGCTCATATTTTCGGTTATTTTAACTGTAGCTTTATAGAGAATTCCTGTTTCATCTTCAGACTTAATAACCGGAATAGGTGTATCTAAATCGCCCTCAGCAAGTAATTCAAGTCTTTCGGCACATTTTTTAACAGGCTTTGCAATCATATTTGAAAGAACAAAACCATAAGTAATAGAAATAGCACAAATAATAAGAACAAGAACCATTACAAGAACAGCCATTTTGTTACCTTCGGCTTTTACAGAGGCAACGGTTGCATCACCGTCAGCTACCTTTATTTCTAATATTTTATTCAGAGCAGAGTCAATTTTGTCATATTCAACATCAAGCTCATCAATAAGTCTGGCCTGAAGCTCAATAATAAGCTCTTTTTCATCACTTGCTTCGCGGGCAGCCATAATATCGGCAGCTACCTTTCCGTACGAATCAAAGGCTGCCTGAGCATCGGCATAAAGTGCTTTTTCTTCATCAGTTTTTAATGTTGGTTCAATTGCAGCGAAATATGTATCGAACTGTTCCTGATACATTGCCATTTGTGAACGGCAGAAATCACGTCTTTCTTCATCATAATAAGAGATATAGTCGTGAATATATTCATCAATGAGGCAGAAAGCCTGAATTGTGCGGCCGATGTCGCCCTGGGCGAAGCCGTCATTAACAACAACATCGTAGTAACCGTTGTTTAAAGATGAGGTAGATTTACCTGTAAGGAAACCCATCAAAAGAACGAGAACGGTTACACCTGCAAAAGCTGCCATTAACTTTCCGCGAATTGTCATTCTTTGTACATATTTTTTCATTTTAAAGTCCCTCCTTGCAATTAAACAGTGACATCTACACCAACTCGCCTGTATGGTAATGATTTGAAAACATCCATAAGTGAGCGTGGCTCTTTTAAGGTGTCAACCTTTGCCTTGCCTAATTTATATTCTGAGTTATAAAGCAGTTGTGGTAAAGATTTTACCATTGTTGTAAATTTGCTTTCTAACCCACTTGGACAGTACAGGTTCAAATCAATAGATTTATTGCGCTCGTTAGCAAAAAATTCTACTTCAAATCGGCCTACACCGTCAATATCCATAACCATAAGAAAGTGAATACCCTTACCCTTGTGGCTTCCTTCAGGGAAGTCGTGCTCATCGCTTTGCGGGTTTATCCACATTTCTGCAAAGGAACGTATATCCCCCAGATGCGAAGGTATTATATAGTGTAATAACGGAGTGAAGTTACATGGAGAGGATAACAAGCTGTGAAGGATTTTTTCAGTTTTTGCCACATCCATTAAGCTTTCTTTACTTGTGGATGATTGGAAATTAAGAAGTGAAACCAAAGAATCTATTACCTTCGAGTGGAAGGGTGAGGCTTCTGTGGTAAGTCTGTGGAATCCTCCTGATTGATATTTACGGACAAATTCATCAACCGTTTTTGTAAGTTCCCGACGATCTTCAATATTTATGAGACGTTTTAAATTGAATGTAGCTTCTTTAAAATAGTCCATATTATCATTAAATCTCGAGAGATTATATATTGTAATAGAAACATTTTTTGCAAGCTTTGGTGTGAAGAGTATGCTTTCCTCAACCTCTTTAAGAACTGCAAGTGTTTCAGCCTTCAGTGAAGGGAAATCCTCATAAGCCTCATTTGAAGAGAATTTAATAATAAGGTTAGTAAGCTTCTGAGTTAAGTCCTGACTTGAGGCGAGATTGTTTTTTAAAAACGAAAGGTTGTTAATTACCGCGCCTAAAATATCATCCTTATACAAGAGGTTGTTAATTGATTTCAACTCATTTGCAACAGCTCTCAGAAGTGGGGTATTATCAGGATTTTCCGAACAGAATCTTCTTAATAAATCAAAAATTTCTCCTTTAAAGCCGGTGGATTCCTTTTCCTGACGCACCATTTCGTTGGCTATATCATCAGTAGGAACAAACATATTGTTCACATACTGTTCTATTTGCTCTGTAGTTGTTGTGTTTTTTGCTGAGAGCAATTTAAAGGTTTCTTCAAGAAGAAATATATTTTTTAAATAAGTAGCCGCAACAGCAGGGTCCCTTAAAAGTGTGAGAAGAAGAGTGGGAGCATCCTGCCCTTCAAGAAAGTTTGTGTTGTGCTTTAAAATTTCACTCTGATTATGTGTCTGTATAACCTTTGTGGGGTCCTGTATATTAAAAGGCACAGTTGGCTCAACCTGAGGTTTAAGCTGAGCAGACTGATTTTTATTTACATATGGTGTGACTATTCGCAGTACGTCAGCCAATGAAATTACTCCTTACAAATTATAATTCTTAATCAGCACAAAGGTGTGCTATGATATTACATCTATTAATATAGCACAAAAAAACCGACAAAATCAAGATATTTTGTCAAAATATCTAAAAAACCCTTGATTTTTTTCAAAATAATGTTATAAATATATTATAGGGATGTTGTATAGTGACATCGAAAATTAAGGAGGTCTTACAATATGGGAATTGTTGAACCCGGAATGGAAGCCATGTTGGATGTTTTTGTCCATGAAACCGACACTATGTTAGAGGAATTGGACGAAGTCCTTATTGACTCGGAAAAGGCTCACAATATTGATGATGATAATATAAATACTATATTCAGAATCACTCACACTATAAAAGGCTCTGCAGCTATGATGAACTTCGAAGGAATGTCTAACCTTGCACACTCCGTAGAAGATGTGTTCTACATACTCAGAGATAATCCTGAAAAGCTCAAAATTGTTTTTGATACAATTTTTGACCTTGTATTCCAGTCGTCCGATTTTCTTAAGGATGAGCTTAATCAGATACGCACAGGAGTTTACGAGCCGAGTGATCCGAGTGATCTTATTGATAAGATTCACGGCCAGGTTGCAGTATTGAAGGGTGAAGCGGAACCTGAGACTGTAAAGAGCGCAGCATCTGATAATGCCGGAGCTGTTATTGAGGCGGATGAGGACTCTGAAACACTTCACATATTCTTTGATGATGGTTGTCAGATGGAGAATATCCGTGGATTTATGATAGTAAATCAGCTTGAAAAAATCTGCGATTCAGTAAAAACAGTTCCTGCTAATATAGAAACAGATCCTGAGACTGCGGCGGAAATTGAAAAGAAGGGCTTGTTTATTACAATTAAGCCTGCCGATGCTTTACAGGAAGCAATTGAAACTGTAGAATCGGCTTTAAGTGTTAAGAGCTACGAGGTTGTAGCTAAGGGTGAGCAGTCTGAAGCACCTGCTGAAAAAGAGGCTGTGGCAGAAGCAGCACCTGCAGAAGCAAAAGCTGAGACAAAAACAGAAGAGGTAGCAAAAGAGGTTGCTGCTGCAAAGCAGGCCGCTCCGGCACCTCAGGCAAACAAGAAAGCTAAAGAGCTTAACAAGGTAATAGCAAAAGAGAATGCAAAGCAAAGTCTCTTGAGTGTTAATCAGGCTAAGCTTGATAAGCTTATGGACCTTGTAGGTGAAATTGTTACTACAGAGTCTATGGTTGCACGTAACCCTGATATTCAGGATTTAAAGCTTGATAATTTCACTAAATCTCTTCGTGAGTTAGATAAATTGACAGACGAACTTCAGGATATTGTTATGTCAATCAGAATGGTTCCGCTCCAGGGTACATTCCATAAGATGAGCAGAATCGTTCGTGATATGAGCAAGAAACTCGACAAGAAGGTAGAGCTTGTTACTATAGGTGAAGATACAGAGGTTGACAAAACAATCAACGATGCAATTGTTGACCCGCTTATGCATATGGTAAGAAACTCTGTTGACCATGCTATTGAAACACCTGAACGTCGTAGAGAGTTAGGTAAACCTGAAACAGGTACAGTAACTCTTTATGCACGTAACGCAGGCGGTGAGATTTTAATTGATATTACCGATGACGGTTCAGGTCTTGATGCTCAGAAGCTTATAGCAAAAGCAAAAGAAAAGGGTATATTAACAAAGCCTGAAAGTGAATATACTGAAAAAGAGGCATTCCAGCTTATTATGGCTGCAGGCTTCTCAACCAATACTGCTGTTACTGAGTTCTCAGGCAGAGGCGTTGGTATGGACGTTGTAAGAAAAAATATTGAGCAGATTAACGGTTCAATTTCAATTCACAGTGTTAAAGACGAGGGTACAACCTTTACAATTAAAATCCCGCTTACAATTGCTATTGTTGATGGTATGAATATAGGTGTTGGTAACAACATATTCACATTACCTATTACATCTATTAAACAATTGTTCAGACTCAGCGACGAGTCATCCATTATCCGCAACACAAACGGTGCAGAAATGATTATGATTCGTGGCGAATGTTACCCGATTTACAGATTACATAAGGTATTCGGCATAGGTGATACTGAAAAGCCATTTACAGAGGGTCTTTTGATTCACGTGGAAAGCGGTAACGGTAATGCCTGCTTCTTCGCAGATGAGCTCTTAGGAGAATATCAGGTTGTTGTTAAACCGTTCCCTGTACTCTTTAACCATTACGGATTAAAGAAAATGGGACTTTCAGGCTGCAGTATACTTGGTGATGGTAGCATAAGTCTTATAATTGATGCGGCAACATTAATAAGTAATAATAAGTAATAAGCAAAGGAGAATACTACTATGAACGAAAATACAACTATCAGCAGTGATGTTATTGAGGAATTAAGCAACAGATATTTATTATTTAAAATTGATGATGCTTATTACGGATTATCACTTACATCTGTAAGAGAAATTATCAGTGTTCCGAAAATTACAGATATTCCGGGTACACCTGACTACGTAAAGGGTATTATTAACCTTCGTGGCGGCGTTGTTCCTGTAATTGATGTTCGTCTTAAATTTGCAATGCCTGAGCGCGAATATGACAGCCAGACTTGTATTGTTGTTTTAGATGTACACGACACAAGTGTAGGTTTAATAGTTGACCGTGTTTCAGAGGTTGTTACTGTTGAGCAGGAACAGCTTGTTGCACCACCGGATATGGGTGATGTTGTAAGTAACTATCTTGACTCTGTTTCTGAAATAGCAGACAAAATCGTTCTTAATATTGATTGTGTTAAGTTCTTGGAGCAAGATGTAAATTCACTTCAATTATAATATTGTTTAAAGTTACGAAACAAAGCCTGTGCAGGCTTTGTTTCGTTATAAAAAGTTAAAAAAATTCAAAAGGCGGATAAGTATGATTGCTCAGAACAGTCCTATAGTTAATATTACAGATGCCGAATTTGAAAAAATTGTTGGGTTTGTTTACAGAACCTACGGCATTGATTTAAGAAAAAAAAGACAGTTGATTGAAGGAAGACTTTCTCAGACCCTGAAAGCAAAGGGTATGACAAGCTTTGACCAATATTTTAAGCATCTTCTTGATGATAAAAGCGGTACCGAAATGAATTTGTTCTTAAACAAAATAACGACAAACCATTCTTATTTCGGTCGCGAAAACGAGCATTTTGAATTTCTTCAGAATGTTGCACTTCCTGATCTTGAAAAACGCAGACAAAAAGAACTCAGGATATGGAGTGCGGGTTGTTCTGCAGGCCAGGAAGCATATAATATTGCTATGACTATTGACCAGTATTTTGGTCCGCGAAAAAATCTTTGGGATACAAGAATTCTTGCAACAGATATTTCTACAGCTGTTCTTGAAAAGGCAAAAATAGGAGCATATACTCCTGATAATCTTAAAGATTTGCCTCCGGTATGGCGCTCAAAATATTTTAAAATGCAGCCTGACGGAACTTACCAGATTTCAGAGGCAATGCGAAAAGAAGTTATATTCAAAGTGTTTAATCTTATGGATCAATTTGTTTATAAAAAGCAGTTTGATATTATCTTCTGTCGTAATGTTATGATTTATTTTGATGCAGAAACTACAACTAAGCTCGTAAAGAAATTTTATGATGCTACATCTGAAGGTGGATATTTATTTATAGGACATTCAGAGTCTATAGATAAAGAAAAAACAGGTTATACTTATGTAAGACCGTCAACCTACCAGAAAATAACTCGAAAATAAATGAAAGTCGGTGAAGTAATTGTCTATTCGTGTTCTTGTTGTTGATGATTCTATAATTTTTAGAACAAAACTCCAACTTTCACTTAGTCAAGATAAAGATATAGAAGTTGTCGGAAGCGCTATAAATGCTAAAGATGCTATGGGTAAAATAGAAGAATTGAACCCTGATGTTGTAACACTCGACGTTGAAATGCCGGGTATGAACGGAATAGAATTTTTGAAAACACTTATTCCCAAACGTCAGGTTCCTGTGGTTGTTGTAAGCTCACTTCCTATTAATGCTCTTGATGCTCTTGATGCAGGTGCTGTCGATTTTGTTAAAAAGCCTGATGCGAGTCAGGAAGCTATTAAGGAATTTTTCCAGGAATTAACTGAAAAAGTAAAAATAGCTTCTAAAGCTAAGGTTAAAAGAATGAAGCCTGTTGCTGAGGTTGTTCAGAGCAAGCAGGCAACATCATCACTTGCTTCAATGGTGAGCATTAAAGCAGGTAGTAAGGCAGTTATTGCTATAGGTGCTTCAACAGGTGGTACGGAAGCAATAATAGAAGTAGTAAAAGATTTTCCTGCAAATTCACCGGGTGTTGTTATTGTACAGCATATGCCACCGAAGTTTACTGACCTTTATGCTCAGAGACTTGATAAAATCTGTAAAATGCGCGTAAAGGAAGCAGAGGATTTTGACAGAGTAGTGCCCGGTCAGATTATAATTGCTGCAGGCGAATATCATCTTACATTGAAAGAAGATGCAAAGGGCTATTATATAAGAAGTCAGCGCGGTGAGAAGGTAAGTGGTCACTGTCCATCTGTTGACGTTATGTTTGACTCAGTTTCTAAGGTTGCAGGTAAAAATGCAGTAGGTGTTATTCTTACCGGTATGGGTGCCGACGGTGCAAGAGGTATTAAAGGCTTGCGTGATACAGGTGCTTTCACAATCGGTCAGGACAGAGAAACCTGCGTTGTTTACGGTATGCCTATGGAAGCATATAAAATCGGCGGTATTTCCCGTCAGTTACCACTCGACCAGATAGGCTCAGAGGTAATTTATCAGGTTAATAAGATTAAATAATGAAAATGGCTGTAAAAACGAGTGTTTTTACAGCCATTTTATTGGTCCCTTTAGGGGTGGAAATAAACCCCCGGTTCTACCGGGGGAAGAAAAAGGCTTTAGCAAAGCTAAAAACGGCGAGCTCAAAGCCGCCGGAAGTTGTTGAAAGAAATTAAACCTCCGAGTACAATAAATGTGGTTTG
>JAFVWD010000166.1 GCA_017501865.1 Clostridia bacterium
AGGTATGCATGAAATTTTAGCACCGAATCTCGATGTTGCAAGGGAACCGCGTTGGGGCAGAGTTGAAGAAACCTTTGGTGAAGATACATACCTTTCTTCAGAATTGGGTTATCAGATTGTTACAGGTGAGCAACAGGACGGTAACATAGAAAGAGATGATGCTGTGGTTTGTGAGCCCAAGCACTACTGTGTTCATGGTATTCCTGAAAACGGAATAAACTGTGCTCAGGCAAGAGTGGGCAGACGCGAAATAGAGCAAAGCTACCTTCCTGTATTTGAAACAGCTATAAAAAAAGCAGGTGCTTACAATGTAATGGCTTGCTATAATGCAATTGATGCAGAGGTTGTTTTAAGCTCTGAATATTATTTAACAGAAATTCTTCGGAAAAGATGGAATATGAAGGGTTATGTAAGAGCCGATTGGGGTTCAGTAGTGAGACTCGTTAACCGCCATTTTACCGCTGCAACAGATGAAGATGCAATTTGTGATTGTGTAAATGCAGGGCTTGATATGCAGGGATGCTGTGATTACGATACAAAAACCTGGGAAGAAACAATTGTAAGGAACGTTTTGTCAGGACGAATTCCAATGGAGAGAATTGATGATGCAGTTTTAAGAGTTCTTACAATAAAATTCAGGCTGGGGCTTTTTGAAAATCCTTATACTGATGAAAATCGTCATAAGAGTGTTATCAGGTGCGAAAAGCATTTAAGTGCTTCACACGAGGCTGCCAGAAAGTCTATGACTCTTATAAAAAACAACGGTATTTTGCCTCTTGAAAAAGGTAAATATAAAAAAATTGCTCTTTTGGGTCCTTCCTCAGACAGACAAAGGTTGGGTGGTTATTCATCTGTGCCCGACGGCTATGAGCTTAAATCTGTATTTTCTGAATTGAAGGAAATGCTGGGTGAAGAAACTGAAATTTTACAGTGCAACGGTTGCGGTATTCCAAAGGATGTTCATGTTGAAAATCAGGATGGTCAGCCTCACCTTGTTGAAGTTTATGATGAAGACGAAAAAGAATGTATTTCCACTGCAGCGGAAATTGCAAAAAAATGCGACCTTGTAATTATTGTCGGCGGTGACAATACCTTTACAAGCAGCGAAGGACACGACAGAGCAGATTTGAAATTACCCGGAAAGCAACGCGAATTAATTGTCGAAGTAGCAAAAACAGGTAAGCCTGTAGTTCTCGTTTTAGAAAACGGCAGAGCAGTAGATTTATCCGTAGAAAGCGGTATTTGTGATGCAATTTTACTTGCGTGGTTCGGTGGTGAAACAGGCGCTAAAGCAATTGCAGAAACACTTGTGGGTGAAAATAACCCTGCCGGCAGATTACCTGTTTCTTTCCCTCAGGATTCTCACAGAATACCTTGTTATTATACTGTTCTTCCGAATAATACAGAGGTTATGTTTGAAGGAAGCAGAAGAGCGCGTTATGAATTCGGATTCGGACTCTCTTACACTCAGTTTGAATACTCTGATTTAAAAATTGAAAAGCAGGGTAAGTATGATTATAAAGTGAGCCTGACTGTTAAAAATACAGGAAGCAAAAAGGGCGACGAGGTTGTTCAGCTTTATATAAATGATAAGGTTTCTTCGGTTATAACACCACTGAAGGAGCTTAAAGGCTTTAAGAGAATTACACTTGATGCAAATGAAGCTGCGACGGTATTATTTTCACTTGACTTTGATTCATTTAAGCTTCTTAACAAAAGCTTTGAGTGGGTAGTTGAAGACGGTGAATTTGAAATACTTGCAGGCGCTTCTTCAAATGATATAAGACTCTCAGAAACTATTACAATAAGGTAAAAAAATGAATGAGTTAAGTAATATATTTTTAAATCTTACAGATAATTCAACAGTTGTTCTTGAAAAGAATAAAGTATATGATGTAAGACAAGATGATTCTTTTTTACTTGAGAATTATTATTGCTCAAATACCGCGAAAAAAGATGAAAATCCTCTCGGAACGAGGTATACAGCAATATATATAAAAGATAAAAGGAATATAACTATTGACGGTAATGGAGCTACTGTTCTGGTTCACGGTAAAATGACACCCGTGCTTATTTATAACTGTGAAAATGTTAAGATTAAAAATCTTACAATAGATTATGCCTGTCCCACAATGTCGGAGTTTAAGGTGCTTTCTTCCGAAAACGGTGTTTGCGATATTCAGATAAATGAAGATTGTCTTTTTGAAATTCGCGGGAATGAGCTTTTTTGGAAGGGTGAAGAAGATAAAGACGGCGTTCCTTATTGGGAGGACAGCTACCATGGAAACAAGCGCCATATAAAGGTATTTGACCCTGAAACCTCTGAAACACGCGGTTTCAGCCGTTCGGATTTGAATTTCAGTAAAATAGAAATACTCTCAGACAATACCCTGAGAGTATATTTCGAAAATCCGCAAAAGGCATTTAAATCAGGTACAACAATTCAGACACGCAACATAATCCGTGATCAGGTAGGAAGCTTTTTTGAAAGATGTAAGAACTTACGTTTTGAAAGCCTGAGAGTTAAATTTATGCATGGTCTTGGTATGGTGTCACAGTTTTGCGAGAATGTTTCTTTCGTAAATTGTGATTTTACACCGGCAGAGCACAGAACTGTTGCAAGTACGGCAGATTTTTTTCAGTTTTCAGGCTGTCGCGGACAGCTCGAAATAAAAAATTGCAGCGCATATGGTGCTCACGATGATTACATAAATGTTCACGGCACACACCTGAGAATTGTTAAGGTAAGCAGAAAAGAAAAAAGTGTAGTTGTGAGATTTATGCACAATGAATCGTGGGGATTTAAAGCCTTTGAGAAAGGTGATAAGCTCGAGTTTATAAAATGGGACACACTAAAGCCGTATTATGATGTGAATGTTTTGAACTTTACACGTCTCAATGATACTGATATTGAACTTTTTCTCGACAGAGAGCTGCCTGAGATAGAATGTAATAAAGATGTTGTGGAAAATGCTTCGTGGACTCCTGACCTGCACGTTACGGGCTGTTCCTTCGGTCAGACAGCTGGTAGAGGAATACTTTGTACGACACGAGGCAAGGTGATTATCGAGAACAACAGGTTCTTTAAATTGTGGGGACCTGC
>JAFVWD010000013.1 GCA_017501865.1 Clostridia bacterium
AGTTCTTGAATGCTTCCATATCACGGTCTTCGAACTGGTAAGCCACGAAGTCAGGTCTGCCTGTTGCATTTACCCAGAGGTGCTTGAGCAGGAAATCCTGCCACCATGAAAGAGCGTTTTCTTCGGCTTCTTCCACTACACCAAGGCTTTCGTCCATGAAAGTACCTTCAAGGCCTGTATCTTCAAATTCCACGCAGTCAACATCAATGTAAGGTCTGATTTTCTTAAGTTCTTCTTCTGCTTCATCATTGAGGCAGCCTGCCAGCTGTCCGCGGACAACTTCAGGATAATTCTTACGGAGATATCCTACTGCAGATGGATTGAAGGATTCGATGCAGTAAAGTCCCTCATAGTCCTTAAGTTATTCCATTACAGCGTCAACCAGAGCTCTGTGGTTTCCTTCTTCAACTTTGAGTTCGATGATAAGCGGAACCTGGCCGCCAACCATTTCAAGAACTTCCTTCAGTTCAGGAATGCGTTCCTCACTCTTTTCAAGGAAGTAAATCTTCGCATCTTCCAGATTGATTTCTTCAATGTAAAGATCGATGCCGCATGTTCTCCAGAGGCTGGCATCGTGAAGTACCGCCAGCTTGCTGTCCTTTGTAAGATGCACATCACATTCCGCAGCAAAAAAATTGTACTCCGCCGCCTTTTCGAAAGCGGCAAGTGTATTTTCAGGCGCAATACCTGAAAAGCCCCTGTGTGCCGTAAGGAACACATCTTCTGTATTTGTAATATTACTGTCGCTTATCTTCTTTATTTCAGGTGCTCTGAAGCCCAAAAATACATCTGCAACATATACTCCTCCGCCAATTACTGTTAATGCTAAAACTATTAATGTACTTATAATTATTTTTTTTGACTTTTTCATAATTCATCCTTAATTTTATTTTCATAAAATTCTACCATAATCCGTACTAAAATGCAAACACTTCTCTAAAGTGTACAGAATTCACTTAATATAGTCTTTAGCTTATAAAAACTAACGCCCCGACTATTGTCGGGGCGAAAACTTTAATTAGATTAATTCAAGAATGCACATCTCAGCTGCGTCACCGCGGCGAGCTTCAGTCTTGATTATACGGCAGTAACCGCCGTTTACATCTTTATATTTTGGAGCTACTTCGTTAAAGAGCTTTTTAACTACATCACTCTTAGTAATATAAGATGCTACTTGTCTTCTGTTGTGAAGACTGTCTTCCTTAGCAATAGTGATCATTTTTTCTGCCATTGCACGTACGTCTTTAGCACGAGTAACAGTAGTTGTCATCTTACCGTTTTCGATAAGAGCTGTAACCATGTTACGGAGCATAGCATTTCTATGATCACTTGTTCTGCCAAGCTTTCTTGTTCCGGGCATCTATAACACTCCTTTGCCGAAAATATGGACTTATTCGTCCTCGTCTTTAAGAGTAAATCCGAGAGAAGCTAACTTGTTTACAACCTCATCAAGAGATTTTCTACCAAGGTTTCTAACTTTCATCATATCGTCTTCTGTTCTGTTAATCAAATCTTCAACAGTATTAATACCTGCTCTCTTGAGGCAGTTGAAAGAACGAACTGAAAGATCAAGTTCTTCAATTGTCATTTCAAGAACTTTTTCTTTTGCACTATCATCTTTAACAACCATAATCTCTGTATTTGAAACTTCATCAGAAAGGTCAACAAAGAGATTAAGGTGTTCAGTAAGAATCTTTGCAGCAAAAGAAACAGCTTCTTTAGCAGAAATTGTACCATCTGTCCAAACTTCAATTGAAAGCTTGTCATAGTCTGTAATTTGACCAACACGAGTATTGTCAACAGTATAGTTAACTTTTAATACCGGTGAATAAATTGAGTCTATAGCTATAACACCGATTTCAGGAGCGAGAAGTTGCTTGTTTCTGTCTGAAGAAACATAACCTCTGCCTTTGTCTGCTGTGAGTTCCATTACAACATGAGCATCTTCATCAAGTGTTGCTATGTGATGGTCTGGGTTAAGAATTTCAACCTCAGAGTCAGTTTTAATATCACCGGCAGTGATTTCACCTGAGCCGTTTGCCTCGATATACATAATCTTCGGACCGTCTCCGTGAATTTTAAGAATAACGCCCTTAAGGTTAAGAACTATTTCTGTAACATCTTCCTTAACATTAGGAATTGTTGAGAATTCGTGAAGAATACCATCAATTTTTACAGATGTTATTGCATAACCCGGTAAAGAAGAAAGAAGTACACGACGAAGGCTGTTGCCTAATGTTGTACCGAAGCCTCTTTCAAGAGGTTCTACAACAAACACACCATGTGCTGTTTCTTCCATTGAATCAGAGAACTCAATTCTGGGTTTCTCAATACCAATCATACCAAACCCTCCTAAAATTTACACAGTTAACTGTGCTTTTGTTAGTTTGCTTGTATCTTAAAATAAGACTAAAGAGCTTTATTATTTTGAGTAGAACTCAACGATAAGGTGCTCTTCGATAGGAGCTTCAATTTGCTCTCTATCAGGAAGGTTGATAACCTTAGCTGTATTAGCATCACGATTGCTCTCGAGCCATTGCGGAACAGGACGTGAACCGTTAGCTTCGAGAATATTTTTGAAAGAATCTGTTGCTGCAGATTTTTCTTTAATTGAAAGAACATCACCCGGCTTACAAAGGTAAGAAGGGATGTCAACCTTGCCACCATTTACACAGAAATGACCATGAGTAACAAGTTGTCTTGCTTCTGCGCGGGAATCAGCCCAGCCGAGAAGATAAACTATATTATCCAAACGGCTTTCACAGATTCTGAGAAGGTTTTCACCTGCTTGACCCGGTTTCTTTTCAGCCATAAGGAAATATTTGTGGAATTGTCCTTCAAGGATTCCGTAATAACGTCTTGCTTTTTGTTTTTCACGAAGCTGAAGACCGTATCCAGAAACCTTTTTACGACTCTGACCATGTTGGCCAGGAGCATATGAACGACGCTCTAATGCGCATTTGCCTGTATAACATCTGCTACCCTTTAAGAAAAGCTTTTGACCTTCACGGCGGCAGAGTTTACATACAGCACCTGTATATCTTGCCATAATTCGTTTCCTCCTATTATGTTATACACGTCTTCTTTTTGGCGGACGGCAGCCGTTGTGAGGAATAGGAGTAACGTCTTTAATAAGAGTAACTTCAAGTCCTGCAACTTGTAATGCTCTGATTGCAGCCTCTCTACCCGCACCTGGGCCTTTAACATAAACTTCAACAGTTTTCATACCGTGCTCAATAGCAGCCTTAGCAGCTGTTTCTGCAGCTGTTTGTGCAGCAAATGGAGTAGATTTACGAGAACCTCTGAAGCCCATTTCACCAGCACTTGCCCAAGAAACTGCGTTACCTTGAGTGTCTGTAATTGTAACTATCGTGTTATTGAAGGTGGATTGGATATGAGCCGCACCGCGTTCAATATTTTTACGTTCACGACGCTTGCGTGTTCCGGCACTTTTTTTGCCGGTAGCTTTTGTAGCCATTCTAATACCTCCCCGACTTATTTCTTCTTGTTAGCTATCGTTTTCTTTGGACCCTTACGAGTACGAGCGTTTGTTTTTGAACGCTGACCTCTTACAGGGAGACCTTTACGATGGCGAACACCACGATAGCAACCGATTTCAACAAGTCTTTTGATATCGAATGCTGTCTCACGACGAAGGTCACCTTCAACCTTTACGTTGTGGTCGATATATTCACGTAATTTTGCTACATCATCCTCAGAAAGATCCTTAACTCTTGTGTCAGGATTAATGCCTGTAGCAGCAATAATGTCGCTTGCAGTCTTGTTACCTATACCATAGATATAAGTAAGACCGATTTCAATTCTTTTGTCTCTTGGTAAATCAACACCTGAAATACGCGCCATTTGTCAGTTGCACCTCCAAATTTGGTTTGCGTCAGATTAGCCTTGACGCTGTTTGTGCTTAGGATTTTCACAGATAACCATGATTTTTCCCTTGCGTTTAATTACCTTGCATTTTTCGCAAATTTTCTTAACAGAAGGTCTGACTTTCATTTGAATACCTCCTAAAATTTAGCTTTCGCTTTTAAATCATTTTGAACGCCATGTTATACGCCCACGAGTAAGGTCATATGGCGACATTTCGACTGTAACCTTATCCCCCGGAAGAATACGAATGTAATTCATTCTGAGCTTTCCGGAAATGTGAGCTAAAATTTTATGACCGTTTTCAAGTTCAACTTGAAAAGTAGTGTTAGGTAATGCTTCTAAAACTTTACCTTCAACTTCAATCATATCGTCTTTAGACATAACAAATACCTCCGTTGATTAAATCTCGTTTTTCAATCTGTTCAGTTCTTTTCTGAGTCTTTTGTCTCCCGAAAGGAAGCTTTCATCAATATCACAGTTTAAATACTCTATATGGTTCGGATTTTTCAGCTTTGGTTCAGCTAACTTATGCTCCTTACCATCAGCAATATAAACAGCTTTATCAAGAACACTCAGAACAACTGAAATTCTGTCCTTATCTCGTCCTTTTATTGAACGAACAATGTTGCACCGTTTAAACATCTTAAAGCCTCGTCATAATTAACGGTCCGTCACTTGTAACAGCAATTGTATGCTCAAAGTGAGCAGAAAGCTTACCGTCAGATGTTTTAACTGTCCAACCGTCAGACAAATTTTTTACAGATGCTTTGCCCTGATTTATCATGGGCTCAATGGCAATTGTCATGCCGGGTACTAAACGAATACCTCTTCCGGCAGTGCCGTAGTTTGGTACCGAAGGTTCTTCATGGAGATTAGTTCCTATTCCGTGACCGGTATATTCTCTAACCACTCCGTAACCGCGTTCTTCACAATAGCTCTGAATCGCAGCCCCCACATCACCTAATCTGCCGCCGGAAACTGCTTTTTTAATGCCTACATAAAGGCTTTCTTCAGTAGTTTCCATCAGCCGCTTCGCTTCAGAAGAAACATCTCCTGCACCGAAAGTGGCGGCAGTATCTCCGGTATAACCATTGATACAGGCTCCGAGGTCGATACTTACTATATCGCCTGATTTAATAATGCGGGATTTACTCGGAATACCATGAATAACTTCATCATTTATGGAAATGCATGCAGATGCAGGAAAACCGTTGTAATTCAGAAAAGTAGGTCTTGCGCCCTTACCTTCTATAAATTTTCTCACGATTTGGTCTATCTCGAAAGTTGAAACTCCCGGCTCAACCGCCTCTCCTGCAATCTTAAGTGCTTCAGCAGAAATTTTGCAAGCCTCAAGCATCAACTTGATTTCGCGTTCATTCTTTAGCACTATCATGCTTAATCCTCCAATACCTTGAGAATTTCTACTGTAATTTCATTGATAGGCTTTGTGCCTTCAACTATGCGAAGTTTACCGCATTTTTCGTAGTAATCCTTTAAAGGCTCTGTTTGTTCGTGGTAAACATTTAATCTGTCAAGAACAGTTTCAGGAGCATCATCCTTACGGATTGTAAGCTCACCGCCACAGCTGTCACATACACCTTCAACCTTTGATGGTTTATTCTGAATGTGATAAGAAGCGCCGCAACCCTTACAGGTACGTCTGCCTGACATTCTGTTTACTACATCTTCATCAGGAACTTCAATATCAACAACCTTGTCAATAATAATTCCCATATTATCGAGCGCCTCAGCCTGAGGGATTGTGCGCGGGAATCCATCAAGAATGAATCCGTTTGCACAATCATCAAGTGCTAACCTGTCTTTGATGATGCCTATAACAACCTCATCCGGAACAAGCTTGCCGGCTTCGATAAAAGATTTAGCTTTAAGTCCCATTTCTGTACCATTCTTAAGAGCTTCACGAATTATGTTGCCTGTTGAAATGGTCGGGATACTTAATTTTTCTGAAATCACTTCTGCCTGTGTGCCTTTACCTGCACCCGGTGCGCCAAGAAATATAAGTTTCATAGCAATTATTCCTTTCTTATTATTAATCAAGGAATCCCTTGTAATGACGGAGCATCATCTGGCTTTCAAGCTGCTGAACTGTTTCGAGAGCAACACCAACCATAATGATAATTGAAGTACCACCAAGGGTGATATTCATTCCTGCGCCGAGAAGTGTTGTAATTTGTGAAAATACTGTCGGGAACAAAGCAACTACACTAAGAAGCAATGCACCTAAAAGTATAATTCTTGAAATAATTTTTCCGATGTAATCGGATGTTGGTTTACCCGGACGGATACCCGGAATCATACCACTGTTTTTACGGATGTTGTTAGCCATCTCAACAGGATTATATTGAATTGCTGCATAGAAATATGCGAAGAATATAATCATTAAGAAGTAGAGAACACCGTAAACAACTGATGTTGGTTCAAACCAATCGAAGAAATCATCCCAACCGAAACCTTCTGAAGCCTGAATTTTGTTAGCAACGAAAAGTTCAATTGTTGGTGGGAGTGAAAGAATTGAGCTTGCGAAAATGATTGGCATAACACCGCTCATATTAACCTTAATCGGAATATGTGTGCTTTGACCGCCGTACATTTTACGACCAACAACTCTTTTTGCATATTGTACAGGGATTCTTCTTTCTGCGTTGTCCATCCAAACGATGTAAGAAATCATAAGGATATAACAAACAACTACGAACGGTGCGAGGAAGTAGTAAATACCACCTCTCATAATGTAACTACCAACCTGAGGCTTTGTGCTGAAGAGCATAGAAGCTTCAGTAGGAATACGAGAAATAATACCTGCAAAGAGGATTATTGAAATACCGTTACCGATACCCTTGTCATTAATTTGTTCACCGAGCCACATAACAAGTGCTGTACCTGCAGTAAGAACAAATATAACTACGAGTGCCTGGAATACTTTAACAGCTGTATTTGTACCCTGGTAAAGAACATAATCCTTTGCGTTGAGGTAAATAAAGTAAGCTGTACTTTGAAGAAGTCCTAATGCGATTGTAACATAACGAGTAATTGTAGCAATTTTCTTTCTGCCCTCTTCGCCTTCCTTTGAAAGTCTTTCAAGGTAAGGAATTGCAACTGTTAACAATTGAATAATAATTGAACTGTTAATATACGGTGTAATTGAAAGAGCAAAAATTGTACCGTAGTTAAATGCATCACCTGTCATCATACTTAAGTAGTTAAGGAATGTTGTACCGTTTTCCGGATCAAGAAGACCTGTTGCAGGCATATCAATAAACGGAACCGGTATGTTAGAACCTATTCTGTACATAAGTATAATAAATGCTGTAAATAAAAGTTTTTTTCTTAAATCGGGGATTTTCCATGCGTTAGCAAGAGTCTGAAACATGTCAAATCACCTCTGCCTTTCCTCCAGCAGCTTCAATTTTTGCCTTTGCTGCATCAGAATAAGCATTAACCTTGACTGTGAATTTTTTTGTAATATCACCGTGTGCGAGTACTTTTACTCCGTCAAGTGTTTTATTAACAAGTCCTGCATTTTTAAGTGCTTCAATATCAATTGTTGCACCATCTTCAAACTTGTTTTCAAGAGCAGCTAAATTAACAATAGCGAACTCTTTTCCGAAAATATTAACAAAACCTCTTTTTGGAAGGCGTCTTTGTAAAGGCATTTGACCACCTTCAAAACCAGGACGCATACCGCGACCTGCACGCGCCTTTTGACCTTTGTGACCCTTACCGGCAGTTTTACCCTGACCTGAAGCAGGACCTCTACCGAT
>JAFVWD010000167.1 GCA_017501865.1 Clostridia bacterium
TGCATCATACATCCGCAAAGCCCGATTATTAACCGTGGGTTTTTCTTCTTGAGTGTTTTCAGTGCACCGACATTGCCGAAGACTCTGTCTTCTGCGTGTTCTCTTATAGCACAGGTGTTGTAAATTATTATGTCAGCATTCTCTGTTGTATCTGTCATAACATAGCCCATTTCTATAAGCTGCCCTTTAATGTGCTCGCTGTCAGCAACATTACCCTGACAACCATACGTGTGAACAAATGCCTTAGGTGACTCGCCCTGAAATTTTGAGGTTAAAATCTGTTTTACTTTTTGCTTATTTCTACTTTGCTCCGACATTTCCTGTTCGGAAACTAAAAACTTGTTTTGCTGCAAATCAACTAACTACCTTTCAAAAAGATGCGGTATTCAAAAAACCTAAGATATCGAGGTAAACCTTTTCGTTGTTTTCCTCATTCAGAATTTCGTGGCGCATACACGGGTAAACAATAACCTCAGGGTCATGGCCACATAATATAAGACTGTCTGCACAAGCTACGGGACCTCTTCCGTTCATACCTATAGGGTCTTCGCCTCCTGAAATAATCAAAATCGGAAGTCCGACTCTTACAGTAGCAGGCCAGAGCTTGTCACAGGCAAGAACTGCAATCGATGCTAAATCACGCATACCTGCAACGGTAAGTTCAATTCCGCAAAGAGGGTCATTCTTATAATTTTCTACATTTTTCTTGTTATAGCTGAGCCAGTCAAGCTCCGAGGTTTTATCCTTTATCCCGAGTGATGACATTTTATTAAGTGAACCTGCAAGAACTTTATTGCGTGTTCTCGGACCAAATTTTTCGGTAAGCTCTTTCAGAGTGTTCGGAACAAATTCAAGTCCTTGCGGTGCCTGGCCTGTACCGCAAATTATGAGACCTGCCAAATCTTCACTGAATGTACTCGCATACACTCTTGCACAAAATGAACCCATACTGTGTCCGAAAAGGAAATATTTAAGCTCAGGATAGCGTTTATGCATTATGTTATAGAGAATATGCATATCATCCACAAAACGACGGTAACCATCCTCTTCAGCCGTGAAGCCGAGTTCTTCCGGAGAATTTACGGATTTTCCGTGTCCTATATGGTCATTACCGCAAACAATGTATCCTCTTTCAGCAAGAAATCTTGCAAAATGATCGTAACGGTCAATATGCTCACTTACACCGTGTGCTATCTGGAACACACCTGTATGCTCAACTTCATCATCAAGCCAGATTAATGCACGTATTTTGTTAACTCCCGTTGACGAGTTGTAGTAAGCTTCCTTTTTTACAATTGCCATAATATTACCCCTTTCCGAGTATTTAAACACCGCAG
Source organism: Clostridia bacterium (assembly GCA_017501865.1). GTDB lineage: Bacteria > Bacillota > Clostridia > Oscillospirales > Acutalibacteraceae > DTU089. The sequence continues at coordinate 1,338 of JAFVWD010000167.1, forward strand.
TAAAGTCGCTGTACAATCAGCTTTTTCTCGTAACCGACACCAATTATTTACGGTCGTTTTACGTTCATTCTTTTTTGCCGTTAAGACAAAAAAGCGCACAATACCACAATTCAATTAATAATACCATAACTGCATTGTAATTTCAAGATTAAAACACCATATATTTATGTATTTTTTCAACTTTTTACAAAATTTCTACAATATATTGCAAATTTGTTTACTTTTCTATTGCAGAAATTGTTTTAATATGTTAAAATGGCGGGAGAATCAGAATGGGGGTATTTAAATGACTACCGAATTCAACACAAATTCAAAAGCAGTAATCATCGGTCTTTCCGACACCGGTGAACAGCTTCCTGCGGCTTCAGGAAGGATTTCTACACAACCCGGTACTGCACTCGAAATACTTGAGGCGTCAAAAGATGCTGAAAAAAATGCGAGCCTCATTTCAAAGGTTACACGTTCAGGTCACACATCTACTATTGAACATACTGTTTTCAATCTCGCTTTTCAGAATGTTTCTGTTCTTGTTGAGCAATTTGTTATTGAATTCAGACTTGCTTCTTTTACTGTAAAATCAAGAAGATATGTTGACTTCGGTGAGCTCGGGTACTTTATTCCGAAATTTGAATCAACATCTGTTCAGGACAAATACATTGAGCATATGAATTACCTCTATGATGAGTACCGCTATTTCATAGAGAAAGGTGTTCCGAAAGAGGATGCACGTTTCATACTTCCCTACTCTCTTTACAGTAATTTTTACTGCACACTCAATGCAAGAGAACTCTCAAATATGCTTTACGCTATGATTTACGGAAGAGGCGCTTCCTTCCCCGAAATTAAGAATTTAGGTATTTCTCTTTATGAACAGGCAAGAAAGCTCACACCGGGCATTTTCACAGATTTTGATAATCGTCGTCCTACTGTTCAGGATGTCCCTCATTTTTCTTACGAAAGAGACGATGCACTTATTGAAGCAGAAGAAAATGTTGAATTACTCAACTATACACCGGATGCTGCTGCGTGTGTAGCAAGAGCCGCTCTTATTGAATCGCTCAATTTACCCACAGCACAAATTGAAAATATTGTAAGTGACAAAAAAGAATGTGCAAAAATAATAGAAAAAGTAATAAACTCAAAAAGACAAAGACCTCTTGAAGCGGTTACATTCACCTTCAGAATCAATAATGTTTCCCTTTCTTGCCTTACCCACTTTGCACGTCACAGAATGCAATCTATTGGTATACCTTCTCTTACACTTACTAATAGAAGAAGATATATTTTACCTAAGAAAATAGTTGAAAAGCCTGAGCTTTTAGCTCGTTATAAAGAAGCTTTCAACAAAACTGCCGAACTCTATGATTCATTTAAAAAGCAGGGTGTTTCCGAAGGACTTTTGGCTTATGTACAATTAAGCGGTAACACTGTTGATATAGTTACAACCATCAACGGCAGAGAATTGCTTTTATTTATGAAGCTGCGTTCTTGTAACCGCGCACAGTGGGAAATAAGAGATTTTGCAGTTGATATGTTAAAAAAGCTTCGCAATGCTGAACCCGATATTTTCAATTTCTATGGCCCGAGCTGTTATGTTTCTAAATGCACTGAGGGTGCTATGACTTGCGGTCAGGCTCAGGAAGTAATTAAAAAATTCAAATCACTTTAAAACAAAGGAACTGTTAAAAATAAAAGTTTTAACAGTTCCTTTTTCTGCGACAAAACGTTGTTTTTCGGTAAATTCACCAAAATTTCTCGAAACTTTTCCATAAAAAGTTATATTTGCATATTGCAAGAAAATGTTTTAAGGATTATAATAGTTTGTATATTTTGTTTTTATTTTTGTGAGGTTTATTTTAATGTTAGGCAAATTAATAAGACTCAGTATTACTGAGCAAGTAGGTACACCCTTAGGTGACACCGGCAGAGTTTACAAGCTCAACCAGGGTCAGCCTATCGGCAAATTCAAACCCTACTCTCCCATTAGCGGAGTTCTTGTTTTAGGGATTGATAATCCCGTGAAGCACTTCGACGGAAGAGTTATTGCTTCAGTCCGTTTTCTTGATAACGGCGAAGTAAAATTGATTGCGGCACCAAAATCAAAGCGCTTTATTGACTGCGAAATACGCAGAGCAATTTCATTTATTACCGAGGGCAGAGATTATACACTTGAGTGCAGATATGAACGCTCCTGTGGTGCTGTAATTTACCGTAATATAAACGGTCAGATTCGTTATCTTCTGATAAAAAACAACAGAAGCTCTAATTGGGGATTCCCGAAGGGCCATATGGAGGATGGTGAAACCTTAGAAGAAACCGCTAAGCGCGAGGTTCTTGAAGAAACCGGAATTCATATTGATATTATTCCTGATTTTGTTTCTAAATCAGAATACACCATTCAGAACAGAATACATAAAACCGTTTATGTATTTGTTGCAAAAACTGAAGATACCCAGACTACAATCCAGAAAGAAGAAATCGAGGATTATATCTGGTTAACTTATGAAAACGCATATAAAAATCTGAAATTTGAAAACGATAAGACTATTCTCAGAGATGCACGAGAGCATCTTATAAATAACGGATTAATCTCCGCTGATGAGGTGTAAAATGGTTGATGGCATAGTTACTTCGGTTGTAGATTTCTTAAAAAACGCTATTCCCCCAGAGCTTATTGCATTTGTCATTTCACTGTGTCCTGTTCTTGAATTGCGCGGTGGTATGATTGCAGCTAAGCTCCTTGATATTGAATTTTTAAAAGCTTTCGTTATTTGTTATATAGGAAATATGATTCCGATTCCTTTTATCCTTCTTTTTATAAGAAAGATATTTGATGTAATGCGAAAAAACAAGCATTTCAGAAAAATAGTAGAAAAGCTTGAGGCGCGTTCCGCCAAGAAAAAGGACACCATAGTAAAGTACAAGGAATGGGGTTTACTGATTTTTGTTGCAGTCCCTCTTCCCGGCACAGGTGGCTGGACAGGCGCTCTCGTTGCCGCACTTATGGATCTACGATTCAAAAAATGCTTACCTATAATAGGAATTGGTGTATTTATTGCAGGACTTATAATGTCGCTTTTAACTTACGGATTGTTTTAAAATAAAATACTTAAAACCATATAAACAGTACAATATGGGGTTCTACAGGTGTAAATTTCACTTGCAGAACCCCATAATTTATTTAAAAGCCGATAATTAAACCGATATTTTCGGGAATTGTAATTAATTGAATTAAAAACTCATATTTTCTAAAAATCTTTTTTGAAAAAGAGTATCCTGAATCAAATCGACATATTCACATTTCTGCAATACTCTTTCTTCGTTATAATTTCTTATAGCACCTAAAAGGCTTGTATTATAAAGAAGCTTAACATTTTCAACACTTGCAGGAATAAGCCCTGTAAGCTTTGCATTCTGCACATTTAAGCTACCCGAAAAACCACCTGAAACATAAAAATTATCAATATCCTCCAAACAATAGCCCGACTTTTCCAATAACACTTCCATAGCTGTTCTGACTGCTGATTTAGCACTTTGGAACTCTCTTATATCCTCCTGCGTAACTGAAATTTCGTTATATATCTCAAATTCATCATTTTCAAAAAATGTACCGTTTTCATCTATAATAAAATTACGCAGAAGCTCAGAAACAACATCTATAAGACCTGTTCCGCAAATTCCCTTTACTGCACCTTCACCTATTGTTTTAAATTCCGTAGTACCTTTATTTATTTTAAATTCTGAAATCGCACCATATTTTGCAGTCATACCGCAAGAGATATTTGTCCCCTCAAAGCAAGGTCCTGCCGAAGCAGATGTACAAAATATTTTTTCTTCTGTAATTACAGCTATTTCTGCATTTGTTCCGAA
>JAFVWD010000168.1 GCA_017501865.1 Clostridia bacterium
GGCGGAGACGGCGAGATTCGAACTCGCGGGGGATTGCTCCCTAACTGATTTCGAGTCAGCCCCGTTATGACCACTTCGATACGTCTCCGTGTATGTTAAACGCCGTTCGGCATATAACGCAATTTATAAATTTATTGAACGGGATACTACGTTATATCCTCTTCGATATGTTTCTGTAAAACAATGCTGTAATTCTAACAAATCATTTATTAATTGTCAAGTTTAAAGATATTGATATTTCAATTATTTTTTCTTAATAAAACATTCTTTAGTGTTAAAAATAATTATGTACTTGTATTGTAAGGAGTTGTTTTATGAATATTGCAGTTGCTCAGTCAGGTGGTCCTACCTGCGCAATAAATGCTTCTTTGTTAGGTGTTTTTAAGGGAGCTGTAAAGGCAGAGAAGGTTGATATTGTCTTTGGTTCTTTGAACGGTATTGAAGGCGTTATTAATGATGATTTAATTATTCTTAACGATTACATCAAGACTTATCTTGATTTTGAAAAATTAAGGCAAACACCATCAACTGTTTTGAATTCCTGTCGTTATAAATTGCCCGACTTTTCCGAGGATTCATCTGTTTATGAAAAAATTGTTGAAAACTTAACTGCACACGGAATCGGAGCCTTTTTTTATATTGGGGGTAACGATTCTATGGATACGGTTAATAAGTTAGCCAAATATTTTGCTGAAAATCGCATAGGGATTAAAGTGATTGGAATACCTAAAACGATTGATAATGATTTGATGATTACAGACCATACACCAGGATTCGGCTCTGCTGCAAAGTATGTTGCTGCAACGGTACAGGAGATAGTTCGCGATTGTTCTGTTTACAGTATTAATTCGATTACAATTATTGAAATTATGGGTAGAGATACAGGTTGGCTTACTGCTGCTTCTGCGGTTTTGCGTGTTAACGGAGAAATAGCGCCTCATCTTATATATCTGCCTGAAATGCATTTTTCTGTTCATAATTTTATAAAGGATTTAAAACGCGTACAGCAAAGCAGGCGGGCAGTTGTTGTTGCGGTTTCAGAAGGTGTGACCCTTGATGCGGAAGATATTAATGAAGAGTTCTACAATGAAACAAGTGATGAATTCGGACACAGGTATTTATCAGGAGTAGGTAAAACTCTTGAAAATATTGTTCGCAGAGAAATGGGGTGCAAGGTACGTTCTATAGAGCTTAATGTTATGCAGCGTTGTTCTTCGCATCTTAGTTCAAAAACCGATATAGAGGAAGCTGAACAGATTGGAGTAATGGCGGTAGATGCAGCTTTAAAAGGGGAAACAGGTAAGGTAATGTATTTTAAGCGTGTTTCAAATTCTCCTTACACAGTTGTCATAGATTGTGTTGATGCAAAGGAAATTGCAAATAAAGTTAAATATTTCCCTCCCGGATGGATTAATTCTTCAGGCAATAACATTACTGATGAAGCTGTTGATTATATTTTACCGCTGATTCAGGGGGAGCAAGATATACACTATCAGAACGGTATTCCTATTCATTTTAAGTTGGGTAACTGACTTGCAAGTTTCACAGGTATTTATTACCTGTGATTTTTTATTGTTATTAAAGTTAAAAAATAGTTACAATAGTGTCATTTAATTGACTTTTGTACATTTAAATGTTATTATGTATTAGTTAAAATGTGCAAATTATGTTCACATTATTTTGAAGTGGTTGTATTAAATGTAAATTCTTCTTTTTCAACCGAGGTGATTTTTATGAAATCTAATTCCGTTATATTTTTCACAGAAAATCCGGATGCTAATCAATCCTTAATTACTTTGTTCGAATCAATTTCAACAGTTTCAGTTTGCAGCTATAACTCTCAGACCTGGGATGATATTGATTTGTATGCCAAGAATATTGTTGCCTTTGTTTTTGATGGGCTCAGAGATAATTCTAAATTTCCGTGGATTGTTACAAAACTTTCCGAAGATGGTGTGTTTAATGACGTTCCTGTTATATTCACTTCAGATGAATCAATGTATGCTTTTGAAGGTATGGGACTCAGAGCATGCGCTATTGATTTGATTAACGGAAATATCAGACAAGATGTTTTTGTCAGACGTTTTGAAAACCTCGTTGAAATTTTTCATTTAAAGCGACAGATGAATAAGATGTCAAGTATTCATACAAAACGTATTTTGGATCAGGCAAATATGCTTAAAGAACAAAGTAACAAAATGAATACAATGAACTTTGAGCTTGTTGAACTCCTTGTTGCCGCAATTGAAAGTCGTGATATGGAGTCAGGTCAGCACATCAAAAGAATTAAGTATTTTACTAAAGCTCTTACAGATGTAGTTGTAAAAGAGTGTCCTGAGTATAATATTTCGGCTATTCAGGCTGAATATATTTTCCTCGCATCTTCCGTTCACGATATTGGTAAAATTGCTATACCTGATGCAATAATGTTAAAGCCCGGCCGTTTGACTCGTGAGGAATATGAAATAATGAAGACTCATACAACTCATGGTGCTCAGCTTCTTGATATGCTTGAAGAAATCGGTGACTCTCAATATTCGAGATATTGCAGAGATATTTGTCTTTACCACCACGAGAGATGGGATGGTAAGGGTTACCCGAAGGGTTTGAAGGGTGACGAAATACCGATTTCTGCACAAATCGTTTCGATTGCCGATTGTTACGATGCTCTTACAAGTGATCGTCCTTATAAAAATGCTCTTTCTCACGAAGAAGCGGTAGAACTTATTATGAATGGTGCTTGCGGTGCATTTTCTGAGCAGTTACTCGAATGCTTCAGAATTGCTCTGCCTGAATTTTCTAAAATTGAGCGGAAATTCAAGGAGTCAGCTTCAAATGACTCTTCTAAAAAGGTTGAAGCTTTTCCTGCTAAATCAATGGAATACCAGACCGAGTATCAGCTGTACTCTGAACACAATTCAGCTGATTCAGATGCTGAACGTAATCTTAAAATTTCAATTTGTGAAGATAAGCTGCTTTCTGCTTACAATGTAATTTTCGAAGCGGATATTTTACAGAATGATTTCCAGGTTATACGTGGTTCGTGGTCTCCGCTTTTCCCGTTCTTACCTAAAAATATTTACGAGGCTTTTGCACAGTGTCATAAAATTTGTCATCCTGCGGATTCTGCAAGATTTTTACAGAATGTTTCTATGTCTGCGTTTAAAGAACTTGTTAAATCAGGTATTATGAAAACTCGTGTTGAATTCAGAGCAGTAAAGAAAGATGTTGAATATGTTATTCTTGGAATTATTGCTTTCGAAGCCGATGAAAATAAAGAGATAACTAAAGTTTTCGGTGCATTTGATGCGTACTTTGAAGATGAAATTGAAAAAGAAATTCAACGTAGCTTTACGGTATCTGACGGACTTACAGGCATACCGTTACAGAAAAAATTCAGTAAAGATGTTGATGATTTCATAAAGGTTATGCCAAACTCGAAAAATGTTTTAATATTCATTGATATTGATGAAATGAATATGATTAACAGTATGTTTGGCTATGAGTACGGTAACTCGTTTATTAAAGAAATAGCAGCAAAGCTTCGCGAGTTTAAAGAAACTAACGATATTTATATAGGCAAAAGCAGTGCCGATAAATTCTTGGTTTTTGTTAAAAATGTTTCTAAATTACGCGAGTTAATAATGCTTATTGACAGCCTTCATAAAAACTTGCGCAGAACATATCATACTTCAAATGAAATTGGTATTTTTACCGTTACTATGGGTGTTGCGAAATATCCGGAAGATGGTAAATGCTTCAAGGAACTCTTCAATAATGCAGAATTTGCCTCAAAAGCAGCAAAGCTTAATAAGAGAAGCACATACGCTTTTTATAACCCGTCAATGAAAGATTTTTCTCAGCTTTCCAATGAAATTTCTGAAATTGAGGGTGTAATGAGTTCCGGTAAAATACAGAATTTCTTCCCGGTAGTAAGTAGAAAGACCAATGAGCTTGTTTGCTACGATTATAATCCGTTTGCGGGCTCTTTGAATAAAATTGCTTTTACTTCTGATTTGTATCACGCAGTTAATAAAACTGATACAAACGTTAAAAATTTCAGCCTTCTGGCAATAAAGAATTTGTTGCTTATGTTGTTAGAAAAACGCGATGAGGGCTTGAAAATACCGCCCATTTCAATTTACACTCTTCTTGTTCCTGATGATATACCGGGCTTTATACAAAATCTTAATGATTTTGTCAAAGAAAATGATTGCTCAGGAATAAAGCTTACTGTAAATGTTCCTCAGGACTTTTTGGAGAATATTGAAATCAGGCACCTCGTTTCATTTTCTTCATTCCTTACAAGTATAGGTTTTTCTTTAGGTGTTTACCTGGTAGGAGAACGTTATATTCATAATAACTGCTATTCGCGTTCGGTTTTTGAAAGAATTGTTCTTGCACCTACATTCCTTGACACTGCTTTAATGTCAAAGAATGCGTCAAACTATGCAGCTCTTACACTTAATAACCTGAAAAAGGTTTCTGAGTTTGTTTCAATTCCTCTTACTGTTTCAGAATGCGATGCTGATATTTTATTTGCGAATAACTGTTCTGATTTTACCCATACATTAGCTCCGCTTTCTTCATTGGATGAAATGTTCAGTGATTTTGAAAATCGTTCATTAAAACAAGATGAGGAAGCAATTGAAAAAGTCTTTATTTCTGATTTGAACACAGAAAAATTTATTCATAATTTTTTGAATTCTTCAATTGTTTTAGTTTCTTACGATGCAAAAGAGGATAAAATTGAGCTCTCTGAAAATGCTTCAGATGTTTTTGGTTTTGATTATAAAAACAGCTTCAAAGATTCTTCTCTTGATTTTGTTAAGACCTTTGTTTCTTCAGAGGATTACGAGAACTTTATGTATGCCGTTTCTTCTGCTAAAGAAACGCTGAAGCCTGTTGTTTGTTCAGTTAAATGTGTTGCTGATTCAAGCTTTAATAAATATAAGCAATATACAGTTTCAATTCAGTGTGTTCTTAATCATTCCGGTCAGCCCTCGCGCTTCCAATGTATTTTGATTCCTATGGAATAAAATATCTTGATGATTATTCAAGCTCTTTTCGTATGTTTTCAATAATTCTTTTTTCTATTCTTGAAACATATGAACGAGATATTTTCAGTGCTTTTGCGACTTCTTTTTGTGTAAGCGGTGGGTTTCCGTTTAATCCGTAACGTTGGATTATTATTGCTTTATCTCTTTTGTTTTTGATATTATTGATGATTTCGATTGACTTTTTTAGCTTTTCCTTTGTATCAATATCGTCAATTATAGTGTCATCAACGTAAATTATATCCATTAAAGTCAACGGATTTCCTTCGTTATCAATATCAATCGGCTCGCTGAAGGAAATGTCTTGAGATGTCTTTTTGATATTTCTGAAATACATTAATATTTCATTTTCAATGCATCTCGAAACATAAGTTGCAAGCTTTGTTCCTTTTTCCGGTTTAAAGCTGTTTATGCCTTTTATCAGTCCGATTGTACCAATAGAGATCAGATCATCCTGATCACTGTATGTAGAGTAGTATTTTTTGATGATATGAGCAACTAATCTGAGGTTGTGTTTGATTAGTTTCTCTTTGGCTTTTGTGTCTCCGTTAATCATTTTTTCTATTGCTTCCGTTTCATCTTTTTTTGAAAGCGGTGGTGGAAATGATTCTGCATTTGTGACATGAAGAATGAAAACAAGTAAATTACTGAATAATGTGAAAATATCCATAAAAACACTCCTTTTTTAAGATATATTCAATTTTTTCAGTTCTTTGCAAGTCCATTGAAAAAGAGTGATTATATGTCAAAAATTGAGCAATTTAAACTGACTATACGTTTTTCGACTACTTTTTTCTTGTGCGCCATTTTGTCCGGTGTATATTTTGTAGTTTGGGATAATGTATATAACCCTGAATTCGAAAATGAATTTATAGGAAAGGGTAAAGTCTTTCTTGTTACAGTTTATTTTTTGATTTTGCTTGTCACAAGCATAGTTTTGGGTGCTTCAAAGGTTGATAAATTCAGAAAAAGTGAAATAATGTTTTATCAGATTCTTGCAGCTATTTTTGCTAACTGCATTGCATATGCGCAGATTTGTCTGCTTGAGGCTGTACTTGCAAATCCGTTTGGTATGATTTATATTTTGCTTTTACAAGCAGTTGTTATTGTTGTCTGGACTTTAGGCTCAACCGAAGCTGTCAGATATCTTAATCCTCCTGAAGAAATGCTTATAATTTACGGCAGTCATCTTGCAACAGAGATTGTCTATAAAATGAGCGAAATGGAAGAACGTTACAAAATTAATGAATCAATAAATGTTGATGAAGGTTTTGACGAGATTGTTGAAAAAATTGAAAAATACAGGAGTGTTATAATTTGTGATGTTCCTGCGAGAATGCGTAACGATATTCTTAAATATTGCTACCAGAAAGATAAAAGTATATATGTAGTTCCAAAGATTTCAGATATCATTATAAGAAGCTCTGCAGAAATTACTTATTTTGATTCTCCTATAATACATGCCCATTCACAGGGGCTTACTATTGAGCAACGAGCTGTAAAACGTTTAATGGATATAGTTCTTTCACTTTTTGCACTCATTGTGTTTTCACCGATGTTCCTGATAATTGCTCTTGCTATCAAGCTTTATGATGGGGGCCCTGTATTTTATAAACAGGCTAGAGCAACAAAGGATTTGCGTGTTTTTGATATTTTGAAATTCCGTAGTATGATTGTTGATGCTGAAAAGAATGGTCCTCAGCCTGCAACAAATAACGATTCGAGAATTACACCTGTCGGTAAGGTTATCAGAGCACTACGTGTTGATGAGCTTCCGCAGATTTTAAATATTTTAAAGGGCGATATGTCAATTGTCGGTCCAAGACCTGAACGTGTTGAACATGTTGAAAAATATTCAAAAGAAATACCTGAATTCACTTGCCGATATAAAGTCAGGGGAGGACTTACCGGTTATGCACAGGTTTTCGGTAAATATAATACTTCTGCGTATAATAAGCTGAAAATGGATTTGATGTACATCCAGAATTACTCTTTAGCGCTTGATATAAAGCTTATTATTATGACTTTGAAAATTTTATTTAAGAAAGATAGTACTGAGGGTTTTAAAGAAAGAAAAAGGAAGAGTGCTGAGAAATAATGTTATATTATATGATTATGGCAGGGGGAATAGGTTCAAGAATGAACTCTCCTGAACTGCCGAAACAGTATCTGAAAGTCGATGATGAACCGATTTTAGTTAAAACTATACGTAATTTTGAAGACTTCGGCTCATTTGCTGCCGGTGTAGTATGTTGTCCGATTGATTGGATAGAGTATACAAAAGCTATGTTGCTTGAATACGGAGTTTCTTCCGGTAATATCACTGTTATTTCAGGTGGTAAAAATCGTAACTGTTCAGTTAAAAACGGTTGCAGATTTTTAAGTGAGAACTACAAAATTACCGATGATGATATTGTTTTGACCCATGATGCCGTAAGACCATTTATTAATTCAAGAATTATTAAAGAAAATATTTCTGCAGTTAATGAATCGGGCGCTGCCAATACTGTTATGCCGGTTTATGATTCGATAATCCGTTCGGATTGTGGTAACTTTTTAACTGATTTGGTTAACCGTGAGGGAGTTTACAGAGTTCAGACACCCCAATCATTTAAGCTTAAAAGCTTAGAAAAGGTTATTAACTCGCTTAATGATGAGGAATTGGCATTTTATACCGATGTTGCTTCTATTTTTCATGATAAGGGATTTGAGGTTAAGTTAGTCAGAGGTTCTGATGATAATATAAAGATTACAACTCCGTTTGATTTGGCAGTTGCACAAGCAATTCTTTCAAACAGACCTTAACTTGTATAATCTTCAATTATTTTTTGTAAATCCTTTTCTGAAGTTACTCTTATTCCGATTTTTAATTTTTCAATATCACCTGTCGGAAGACTGTTGGTACGGATTTCAAAGGTTTCTTTTGGCAGTTTATTGTCATTAATGAATAACGCAACTCTGCCGTTATATTCTTTTAATGTATATACGGTGCTTTGAGGTTTTGTCGTTTCAGTCTGAATATACACTTTTTCATTTTTTGGGTTTTTAGAGTTAATAC
>JAFVWD010000169.1 GCA_017501865.1 Clostridia bacterium
GGAGTATGTCTTCGTCCCTTTTGGGGATGAGGCATTATTTTTTTGCCCTCTTTCCCTGTTAAACATATTATATAAAGATATTGAAAGGAAGAAATTAAAATGCTTGAAAATGCAAATGCTTTAAAACAGCAATTTTCTGAAAAAGTAAATGCTGCATCCTCTTCAGGTGAGCTTGAGCAATTAAGAATTGAGTTTCTCGGCAAAAAAGGACCTGTCTCCTCTCTTATGAGTGAACTCAGAAACATTCCGAATGAACAAAAAAAAGAGGCCGGTCAAATAATAAATGAAGTTAAACAATTCATTGAAAAAACACTTCTTGAAAAAGGAGAAGAAATAAAAAAAGCAGAAGAAGAACGTCTTATAAATTCTGCTGAAGATTATGATGTTTCTTTTCCTATTGAAGAAGAAAAAGGCTCTTACCACCCAATAACTCTTGTCCAGAGAGAGGTTGAGGATATTTTCGCAGGTATGGGATTTTCAATTGAAGACTACGATGAAATTGTTGATGACTACCACTGCTTTGAGGCTCTCAATATTCCTAAGCATCACCCCGCACGTGATATGCAGGACACTTATTACTTAAGCTCAAATCAGCTTTTGAAAACACACACATCTGCTGCACAGAATGCAATTCTCATTAAATACAAAAAAGAATTGGAAAATGGCAGACCTATAAGAGTTATTTTCCCGGGTAGATGCTTCAGAAACGAAAAAATAGATGCCTGCCACGAAAACACCTTCTTCCAGATGGAAGGTATTATGGTAGATAAAGATATTTCTATTTCCAACCTTATTTATTTTATGAAAACTATGCTCTCTGAGGTTTTCAACCGTGATGTTACAGTTCGTTTAAGACCGGGCTTCTTCCCGTTTGTTGAACCCGGATTCGAGCTTGATATTCAATGCCTTATTTGTGGCGGCGACGGTTGTCCGTCCTGTAAAGGCTCAGGCTGGCTTGAGCTTTGCCCTTGCGGTATGATTCACCCTAACGTTTTGACAGCAGGCGGAATTGACCCTGAGGAATTCACAGGCTTCGCATTTGGTCTCGGTCTCACCCGTCTTGCTATGATGCGCTACGGAATTAAAGATATCCGAGTATTTAACAGCTGCAACTTAAAAGCACTTTCTCAGTTTGAAAACAGAACTTTTATTGATGATGAAAAGGAGGGTAAATAATGTTTGTTTCTATTAATTGGATAAAAGAATATGTTGACCTTTCAGGTCTTGACATTAAAAAACTTATAGAAAGCTTTACCCTTGCTACTGCTGAAGTAGAAGATATTATTGTAAAAGGTGAAGATATTAAAAATGTTGTAGTCGGTGAAATTCTTTCAATAGAAAATCACCCGAATTCTAAAAAGCTCCATCTTCTTAAGGTCGATGGCGGTGACAGAGTTTACGACGTTGTTTGCGGAGCTCCGAATGTACGTGAAAATATGAAAATAGCATTTGTTAAGGCCGGCGGTAAGGTTCCTGCAGGTGATATCACAAAAGCTACTGTTGCAGGCTATGAATCAGAGGGTATGTGCTGCTCTGCTTTTGAGCTTGGACTTTCTGATGATAAATCAGGACTTATGGAAATTGATGTTGATGCTCCTAACGGTACCGACCTCAAAGAAATTTATCCTATTGACGACATAATTTTTGAAGTTGATAACAAATCTCTCACAAACCGTCCTGACCTTTGGGGACACTACGGAATAGCGCGTGAGTTCTCGGCTCTTGCAGGCAGAGAATTAAAGCCTCTTCCGCTTTCAGATTTATCTTACGACGGTACCGAAAAAATTAAAGTTACTGTTGAAAGACCTGACTTGGTTTACCGTTATTCCTGTGTTAAAATGGATAACATCACAAAAAATGTCAGTCCGCTTTCTTTACAGATACGTCTTTATTACTGCGGTATGCGTGGCATAAACTTACTCGCTGACCTTACCAACTATATCATGCTTGAAATGGGCCAGCCTACACACGCATTTGACGGTAACAAAATTGATGAAATTAAAATTGGTACACCTCAGGAAAATTGCAAATTCACTACACTCGATAACACCGAAAGAGACATTACCACTGACACACTCTTAATAAAGAATGCTACAACACCTGTTGCAATTGCAGGTATTATGGGCGGACTTGATTCTGAAATTGTCGGCGATACAAATTCTGTGGTTCTTGAGTGTGCTAACTTTGACGGTGTTTCTGTTCGTAAATCTTCTTCAAGACTCGGTCTTCGTACAGATGCTTCTGCAAGATACGAAAAAATGCTCGACCCTGAAATGACCATTACTGCTGCAAAACGATTTGCATATCTCTTACAGTCAATTGATGAAGGTGCAAAGGTTGCTTCTCAGTTAACTGATGAGTACACAAAAAAATATCCTGAAATTGAAATTGACTTTAACAAGGCATATGTTGACAAATATACAGGTATTGATATTTCTAACGAAAGAATTAACACCACTCTTAAAAGTCTCGGTTTCACAGTTACTATGAACGGCGACAGCTTCCACGTTAAAGTTCCTTCATGGCGTGCAACCAAGGATGTTACAATCAAAGCAGACATTATTGAAGAAATCACACGTATTTACGGCTATGATAATTTCAGCATCATTACAACAAAAAGCCCGTTAAAGCCTGTAAGAAGCTCTGCTGTTCGTTCAGAAAGCAATGAAATTAAAGATATTTTAGTTAAGCATTACAATCTTCACGAGGTTCACTCATATATCTGTGGTGATGTAAGAAGATACAAGAAATTAGGCATAGAGGTTGAAGATAATGTTAAAATTCTTAACATTGAAAGCTCAGATAACGGAACCATCCGTAACTCTATGATTCCGACTCTTCTTGCTGCTGTTTCTGACAATAAGGATTTCAGCGACTCTTACGGTATATTTGAAATAGGCAGAATTGTTAAAGGCTTGAAA
>JAFVWD010000170.1 GCA_017501865.1 Clostridia bacterium
TCTTATAGGTACAAGCGAACACTCAATGATTGGTAAATTTATTGATCAGATTATTCCTGAAGATAAGCTTCCTCAGACACTTACAAGCTATTCACCTTGTTTCAGAAAAGAAAAAGGTGCTCACGGTATAGAGGAACGTGGTGTTTACAGAATACATCAATTTGAAAAGCAGGAAATGGTTGTTGTTTGTAAGCCTGAAGAAAGTTCTAAGTGGTTTACTAATCTCTGGCAGAATACTGTTGATCTTTTCCGTTCACTCGACATTCCTGTAAGAACACTTGAGTGCTGTTCAGGCGATCTCGCAGAATTGAAGGTTAAGTCAATTGACGTTGAAGCTTGGAGTCCGCGTCAGAAAAAGTATTTTGAGGTTGGTAGTTGTTCAAATCTTTCAGATGCACAGGCAAGAAGACTTAAAATCCGTGTAAACGGTAAAGATGGTAAATATTTCCCTCATACACTTAATAATACAGTTGTTGCTCCTCCGAGAATGTTGATTGCTTTCCTTGAGAACAATCTTAACGAGGATGGCACAGTTAATATCCCTGTTGCTTTAAGACCTTATATGGGTGGTAAAGAAAAGCTTATTCCTAATTCAAAATAAAGGATTATAAATATGTTGAAAAATGATAATTCTCACAATGAAAGAGAAAATGAAAAGGATGTTATTTTCGGTAGAAATTCTGTTGCTGAAGCCATAAAAAGCGGAAGACCGCTTGATAGCGTTATGGTTGCCCGTGGTGAAAGAAGCGGTTCAATCCCTAAAATTGTAGCAGATGCA
The DNA here is from genome assembly GCA_017501865.1 of Clostridia bacterium. Classification (GTDB taxonomy): domain Bacteria; phylum Bacillota; class Clostridia; order Oscillospirales; family Acutalibacteraceae; genus DTU089. The sequence goes on from JAFVWD010000170.1 coordinate 779, forward strand.
AAAAAAGCAGGTATAGTTATAAAGGAAGTCGATTCAAAAAAACTTGATTTTATTTGCGGGCACAATAATCACCAGGGAATTGCAGCTATGGGTGCTGTCAAGGAATATTCTACTGTTGATGATATTTTTTCTACAGCTTCCGAAAGAAACGAAGAGCCGTTTATTATTATATGTGACGAGATTGAAGATCCTCATAATTTAGGTGCAATCATACGTACTGCAGAGGCTGCAGGTGCACACGGAATTATTATTCCGAAAAGAAGAAGTGCCTCTTTAAGCTTTACAGTTGCAAAAACCTCCGCAGGTGCAGTAGAGTTTATGCATGTAGCACGTGTTACAAATATCCCGCAGACTATAGAGGAGCTTAAAAAGCGCGGTGTGTGGGTATATTGTGCAGATATGGACGGCGAGCCGTTTTATAACAGTAATTTGAAAGGTGCAATAGCACTTGTTATAGGTTCTGAAGGCAATGGTGTGGGCAGACTCGTCAAAGAAAAATGCGATGTTTGTCTTTCTATGCCTATGAAAGGAAAGATTAATTCTCTTAACGCATCTGTTGCGGCGGGTATACTTATGTATGAGGTTTCCCGTCAGAGAGCTTGATTATTAAAATAAAGAAAGGTGGGTGAATAGATTTTGTACGATGAACTTTATGGGAATTCAAGTCCGAGAAAATGGACTTTTGAAGAAATAGATGAGCTTTTGCAGGATAGCGGTATAACCTCTGAAAGGGATTTTGAACCTGAACCGATTTCTCCGACTATAAATAAACCGGAGTCTATTGACCCGCGCCCCACTTATAATGAAGATATAGAGCATAATATTAAAACTACTACAGTAGAGAAATCGGCGGTTGACGGTGCTACAAGAAGCTTTACAGCACTTGAAAGTGATAAATATAGAGACCGTTTTCTTAATAAGCCTATGCACAATCTTCAGAAAACCGCAGAGCATCAGTTTGTGCCTGCAACAGAACAGCCTTATGAGCGAGGCGGTTTTGTGAAAAAAGCAAGTAACTTTAAAAATACTCACGAGTTAGACCCTGTGCCGATACTTGTCTCTGAAGATATTCTTCGGGAAGAGCAACGCGAGGCTTCAACGAAAGAAATAAAAAATGAAAAAACAATTGCCCTGCGTTCTTTGGCGGTTACTGACGGTAACGCGATAGATACCGAGATTATGGAAGAGGATGATTTACAATTATCCTTTGAGGGCTTTAATTCAGAAGGTGAAGTTCAGACTGTTAACGAAGAAGACGTAGAACGTGAGCTTATAAAAAAGAGAAGGAAAAAAGCGGCGGAATTTGTAGTAAGCACAGAACCCGAGTCACAGGTTGAGGAAGATAACAGCGTTAAGTTCGGTTTAGACGAATACCGTAGTGTTAATGATAAATTCAAAGTAGAATTCTATTTAAAGAAGCAGGAGAAGCATGCAGCGGTAAGTGCTGCTGTTTCAGTAGTATGTTTTGTTGTTCTTGTGGTTCTCTCTTTGGTAGCCAATGCAATTTACGTACCAAATTCACTTGTTCACAGGAATGAATTTCCCGTAATTTTGCTTAACCTGATAATTACAATAGTTGCGTGTGTTGTTTCTAAAGATATATTCATTGACGGACTTCAGTCAATAAAGGGCTTAAGATTCAACAGAAACAGCGGATGTGCTGTGGCACTTGTTGCCTCACTCGTACAGAATTTCCTCTTTTTCTTTGCTCCGTTACCATTTGAGGAAAAGCTTTCTTTGTATTCATCGGTTGCTGTTTTGCCATTGATTTTTAACTGTCTTGCATCATTTTTAGAGGCGAGAAGATTAAGAAAGAATTTTTCTGTGGTTTCAGAAAAGGAGCTTCACTCTATTTCTTATATAGAAAGAAAAGAAACTGCTTTTGAAATAGGCAGGGGCTTGTTGCTCGATGAGCCTATAATATTAGCATCTCAGAAAACTAAGTTCCCGGGTAGATTTTTAGAGCTTTCAAAAAAGTATTATCCGGCAGATGAAATAAATAAAAAAATAGTTCCCGTATCGTTAATTGTTGCTTTAATTGTAGGTGCAATAACTACAATTATTTCAAGGAATCTTTTTAACGGATTTAGTACGTTTACAGCAGTAATTGCTGTATCTGCACCTTGCTTTATTTTCTTGTGTGATAATATAGCAATAAACAGACTTTCTCAAAGACTGCGTAAAAACGGCGGCATTATAACGGGCTGGGAGGCGAATAAAATCTGCGCTTCAGCTAATGGTATAACTGTTGATGCTACAGATGTTTTTGATAAGGATGGCGGTAATGTTTTCGGAATAAAAACATACCATTCAATGAAAATTGATGATGCTATTCTCTATACTGCAGCTATGGTAGTAGCTTCAGGCGGTGCTCTTGGCAACCTGTTTAAACGAGTTGTTATGGATAAAATAGAATTACTTCCGCCTGTAGAAACTCTTGCTTATGAAGATAAATTAGGTCTTTCTGCCTGGATTCAGAACAGGAGAGTTCTTGTTGGTAGCTATGATTTGTTAAGAAACCATAATGTTGAGGTTCCTGACAGAGCTTATGTAGACAGGTATACCCATGACGGGAGATATCCGTTGTTCCTTGCCATTGAAGGAAAATTAGGTGCAATGTTCATTGTAAGTTATGATGTAGATAATGAAAATGCAAAAATTCTTAAGCAGATAGAAAAAGAGAGTATATCTCTTTTGCTCAGGTCCGATGATGCAAATATTACAGATAATATGGTTGCCGCATCAATATCTATTCCGATAAGCGGTATTAAGGTTCTCAGCGCTGTTTCAGGGGATATACTTAACAGCTATCAGAAAGAAATAAGAACCTCGGGCGACTCTGTTTTAATGCACGACGGCAAAAGCTCCTCATACCTTTTAGCGGTTGCATCCGCTTTATCTTTAGGGAAAATCAAACGTTCCAATTCCATAATTCAGATAGGTGCTATAGCAGTTGCCATTGCGTTTGTTGCCGCATTTTCGTTTGTTTCGGGCGGTACAGGACTTTCTGTAATTCCGTTAATAATTACTCAGATAGTTTTTGCTGTTATAGGCTTCATCAATACAAAAATTAAAAAATAGCGGTTGTAAAAACAAAAGCTTTTACAACCGGCATTTGTTAAAGGTCATCGGCATCTTGTTCGGGTACCTCGTCATTTTCAGGTATTCCTGTGTATGAGCCGTTAACGTCACTTTTGATGTTGGTGAATTCAGGCTGATATGCCTTTACGACTTCTTCATCTTTTTTCAGATTATTCTTTTTATTCTTACTCATATTTTCACCACCTAACGTAAGTATTCTAAAATATTTTCTCCACAAAATATTAAATTATGCGAGGCGATTTTATGAAATATAAAGATATTATTTCCAAGCTTACATTAGAAGAAAAGGCTGCACTTTGTTCCGGTAAGGATTTCTGGCATCTTGCAGATGTTGCACGTCTCGGTATACCGTCTGTAATGGTTACCGACGGCCCTCACGGACTGAGAAAGCAAAATCAGGAGAAGACTGCCGCAGGCGATGTTTTGGGTAACAGTGCGCCTGCAACATGCTTTCCTACTGCAAGTGCGACTGCAAGCTCATGGAATGAAGAGCTTCTTGAAAAAATGGGAGTTGCCTTAGGTGAGGAATGTTTAAAAGAAAATGTTTCGGTGCTTTTAGGCCCGGGAATTAATATGAAAAGGTCGCCGTTATGCGGAAGAAATTTTGAGTATTTTTCTGAAGATCCGTTCCTCGCAGGAAAAATGGCCGCTTCTTTTATAAAAGGTGTTCAGAGTAAGGGTGTAGGTACATCGTTAAAGCATTTTGCTGCAAATAATCAGGAATGTCGCAGAATGACAATTAATACTGTTGCAGACGAAAGAGCATTAAGAGAAATTTACCTTACAGCCTTTGAAATAGCAGTCAAGGAAGCTCAGCCGTGGACAGTTATGAATGCTTATAATAAGCTTAGCGGTACATATTGTGCTGAAAATAAGTGGCTTCTTACAGATGTTCTCAGAAATGAGTGGGGATTTAAAGGTATCGTTGTTACCGATTGGGGTGCAGAAAACGAAATTGTTGATGGTATAAAGGCAGGTAAAAATCTTGAAATGCCGAGTTCGGGAGGTTTAGGTCCTGAAAAAATAGTAAATGCAGTATTACATGGAGAGTTAGAAGAGGCTGTTCTTGACAAAAATGTTGATGCATTGCTTGAATTGATTTTCAAATCGGCTGAAAATCTGCATTCCGATTATGAATGTGATATGGAGGCTAATCATCGTCTTGCAAGAGAAATTGCAGGAGAGTCTGTTGTTCTTCTTAAAAATGATGAAAAAATACTTCCTTTGGATAAATCGAAAAAAATTGCAGTTATTGGTGAAATGGCGAAGTCACCAAGGTATCAGGGTGCAGGCAGTTCTCTTATAAATCCTACTGAGCTTGACTGTGCGTATAATGAATTCTTAAAGAATGGTTACAAGGTTGCGTATTCACGCGGATATGATAAATCAACAGATATCCCCGATGAAAGACTTATATCATCTGCCGCGGCGCTTGCTGAGAAGGCTGACGTTGTTGTTGCGTTTGTGGGACTTACTGAAATTTATGAGTCAGAAGGCTTTGATCGTAAGCACATAGATTTACCGCCGTCTCATAATGCTCTTATTAATGCTCTTCTTGAGAAGAACCGTAATGTGGTTGTTGTTTTGTCAGGCGGTTCGGCTGTATCTATGCCGTGGCTTTATGACGTAAAGGCGGTTCTTAACGGTCTTTTGTTAGGTCAGGCAGGCGGTGGTGCAATATTTGATGTTCTTACAGGAAAGGTTAACCCTTCAGGAAAGCTTTCCGAGACTTATCCTATAAGCCTTGATGATACCCCGTCGAGATATAATTTTCCGGGTACATTGCTTTCTGTAGAATACAGAGAGAGTATTTTTATAGGATACAGATATTATGATAAAACGGAGAAAGAGGTTTTGTTCCCGTTTGGGTACGGACTTTCTTACACAACATTTTCTTACAGCGATATAAAGCTGAGTCAAAAGTCTGTTAAGGATACCGAAACAGTAATCGTTTCATTTAAGGTGAAAAATACAGGCGAGGTTGATGGTGCTGAGGTAGCACAGCTTTATGTTGCTCCGCCTGAAAGTCTGATTTTCAAAGCACCTAAAGAACTGAAGGGCTTTAAAAAGATTTTCCTGAAAGCAGGCGAAGAAAAAACGGTTGAGATAGAGCTGAGTAAACGAAGCTTTGCTTTTTATAATGTTAATATTAATGATTGGCATGTTGAAACCGGTGAATATAAAATTTTGGTAGGAGCTTCCTCACGAGAAATTCTCTTAAAGGAAAGTGTAAATATAACATCTTCCATTGAAGCGGAGGTTCCCGACTATAAAGAAAAGGCACCTGTTTACTATAATGGGGATATGGCATTTGCTACAGATGACGAATTTGAAGCTGTTTTAGGACATAAAATCCCTGAAAGGGAGAGAGATATGACTCTTCCGATTGATAAGAATTGCACACTTGAATATGCTGCGGGTACTGATCGTGGTGAGAAAATCACTAAAATAATAACCGCTGTTGTAGAAAAGGTGGGCGGCGGAGGCATTAATAGTGAAATGATGAAAAACACCGCCTTCCAATTGCCGTTAAGATGTCTTGTAACAATGAGCTCAGGGGTGTTTAATGATGAAATGTGTTCTGCCTTGTGCGATATGTTAAATGATAAGCCGTTGGCTCCAAGTGCTGCTAAATTAGTCAAAAATATACCGACTGCTCTTATGAAGCTGCCGGATTTGTTTAAATCGATGTAAAGTAAGGATGGTTGATTATGGAAAAGGTACGTTTAGGTATTATAGGTGTAGGTAATATGGGTTCAAGCCATATAAAAAATTATTTGGGCGGTAAGCTTCCGGAAATTGAAATTACTGCAGTTTGTGATATAAAAGATGACAGGCTCAATTGGGCAAAAGAACAGATGCCCGAGGTTAAAACCTTTACAGATGCTTCTGAACTTATGGATTCAGGCGAGGTAGATGCTATACTCATAGCAACACCGCACTATTTTCATCCGCCAATGGCAATTGAAGCACTTAACAAGGGACTTCATGTTATGAGTGAAAAGCCTGCAGGTGTTTATACAAAGCAGGTACGTGAAATGAACGAAGTAGCAAAGAAAAGCGATAAGGTTTTCGGTATTATGTTTAATCAGAGAACAAACTGCCTTTACAGAAAAGCTCACGAAATTGTTCATAGCGGTAAATACGGTGAGCTTAAA
>JAFVWD010000171.1 GCA_017501865.1 Clostridia bacterium
AACCACAAAATGCGGCTTGCCGTTAACAACAATACCTGAACGTGAATAATCAAGAATCTGTGTCTTTCCTTTTCGTGATGAAAAAAACTTTCCCTTTGAATTTTTAGATACTGCTGAATCTTCTTTTAGTCTTAATATTATCATAAAAAACGCCCCTTTTTCAAAATATATGAAAAAGGGACGGATAATATTAACCGCGAATTTCAAGTCCTGCAGGTTTTGACAGATGGTTCATAGGGTTAACCCAACCACCATTAATCATAAGACCGAAGTGCAAGTGTGCACCGAATGAATAACCTGTATTACCGATTTCACCGATTTTTGAACCTTGTGTTACATAATCACCAACGTTTACGTTAACGGAAGAAAGATGTGCATAATAAGTTTTTACACCGTCACCGTGGTCAATAACAACATAAAGACCAAAACCACCGTTGTAACCGCTATGATATGCAGTTGTAACTGTACCTGCTTTTACTGCAACAACAGTTGCACCATAAGAGCTGCTGCCACGACAGATATCAATACCGTTATGCTGTCTTGTAACACCATTAAGAGTTCTCATTTTGAAAGAAGAAGAAACATAAGTGTTATTATACGGAACAGGCCAAACCATATTACCTGTAGTACCACTACCATAGCTCTCATTTTCCCCTGAAAGCTTATGCTCATAATCAAGAATTGTTGCTTCACCGCGTTCAATAGCAGCTTCATACTCTTTACTTGAAGCATTAAGTCCGTTAACAATGCTCATAACCTTATCCAAATCTGCCTGAATTTCAGCTTCGGCATCTTCAATAACCTTACGTGCATCAACCTGAACCTGTTTTTTACCTTCAAGATCAACAACCTTAGCATCAAGAACTTCAATTTTTTCATTCTTTTCTACTTTGGTAGCTTCAATTTCTTTAACTTTTTCTTCAAGCTTTACAATATCCTCTTCAAGACTTTTAATAACATCGTTATCGTGCTGAGAAATTCTTTCAAGAAGTTCAATTCTCTCAAGATATGACTGATATTGGAAATTATCTGAAGTGAGAAGATATTCTAACGAAGAACTTGTACCGGACATATAGCTCGCCCTTAAACGCTCACCAAGAATTGTATAAGTATCAGCAATATCCTGTTGAATTTCAACAACCTGTGCATCAAGCTTTTTAACCTGCTTGTCAAGAGCTTCAATTTCATTTTCGATACCGGTTATTTCATCTTCGATGCCTTTAATGTCAGCATCAATCAACGCAATCTCCTGGTTATAAAGGTCAATTTGTGACTGGAGAGCATCAATTTTATCCTGATATCCACCAATTTCATCATCATAAGTAGAAGCTTCATCACGAAGTTCCTGAATTTTCTTTTTATTCTCTGCAATCTGAGAACGAATATCTTCAATCTTCTGATTATATTCAGCTTTTTCAGAATCTGAAATTGCATAAGCTGATAATGATATTGTAGAGAATACCAAAATAAGTGCGACAACAATTGAAAGAATTCTGCCACTCTTTTTATTAGTCATTTTCGACAACATTGTTATGCTCCTTTAAATATTTATTCAACGAAATAAGACTTCCTATTGTACCTATAACTACACCGATAAATGCAAATATTGCAAAGAAGAACCAGATATAATCAAGGAATTCCACAGGTTTACCGCCAAGAATATCCATCATATCCGCAAACCATATAAGAGCAATAGAATAAACCAGATATTCCAAGCCTAACGAAATAACTGCTGAAATAACACCTAAAAGCATACCTTCAACAAGGAATGGCCAACGAATAAAAGAATTAGTTGCACCAACAGCCTTCATTATGCTGATTTCAAGACGTCTGTTGTAAATCGTAATACGGATTGTATTAGAAACAATAAACATTGAAACAAAGAAAAGAATAGCTATAACACCTAAGCTGATATAAGAAACTGCACTTCTCAGGGTTTCAACCTTACTTGCCAAATCACTGTTTTCACGAACACGCAAAACAGATTCGAGTGCCTTAATTTTATCAACAGTAGCATCAAATAAAGCAAGATCGTCAACGGTTACCCTGTAAGCATCAGGAAGAATTTCAGGAGAAAGACCGTCTAAAAGAGCGGCATTTTCAAACTCATCCTTCTGCTTTTCAAACGCTTCCTCGCGTGAAACAAATTCAACAGTTTTAACATTTGACAAGCCTTCAAGCTGTAGTCCCAAAGACTCAGTTTCGTACTCGGTAGCCTCATCTTCAACATAAACCATAACAATATTCTGTCCCTCAATTAAATCGAGAAGAGACGAAATATTGAGAAAAATCAAAGAGCCTGTACCAACAATTACAAGACACGCAACCAAAACTAAAATTGTTGCCACAGAAAGAAAACGGTTAACCCATATATTTTTGAAACCTTCACGGGTTAAATAACCTAAACTCATACCCTTCATTCTGAATCCTCCTCTCTGTACAAAGAATAAGACTCAGTAGGATGATAATTTGCCGGTTCAGTCGGAATATCCACAAAAGGATTATCACTTTCAACTGTTTCAACACCATATGTTTTCATAAGGTAATCGAAGTCAACAGTAGTATCATCAGAATAGTAAGAACCAACCTCATCCTCAGGATTATCGAAACGATACGGCTCAACATCAATGTGAGAAGCATCAGGATAATCTGACACAACCTTACCGTTTTTTATAGTAATAACTCTGTGGTTGAATGTTTTAACAAGGTGATAGTCGTGAGTAACCATAATAACTGTTGTACCGTCAGCATTAATATGATTGAGAAGGTTAACAATGTCAAAGGACATTCTCGGGTCAATATTACCTGTCGGTTCGTCAGCAATAATCATACTCGCATTGTTTGCAAGTGCACGCGCTAAGGCAACACGTTGTTGCTCACCACCTGAAAGCTGATTCGGAAAAGAACGAGCCTTGGAGTTAAGACCAACAAGACCAAGAAGGTACGGAACTCTTTTTCTGATTTCTGCCTCTCTTGAACCTATAACACGCATTGCATACGCGATATTATCATAAACATTCATTGTAGGAATAAGTCTGAAGTCCTGGAAAACAATTCCGAGAGTTCTTCTGAAATACGGAATCTCTCTTTTTTTCAGATTGTTGAGCTCATAACCGTTAATATTTACAGAGCCTGATGTCGGAACCTCTTCTCGCATCATTAATTTTAAAAATGTACTCTTACCTGCACCTGATGCACCAACAACAAAAACGAACTCACCATTATCAATTTTAATATTGAGGTCTGAAAGCGCTTTTGTCTGTGTATCTTCGTACACTTTGGAAACACTTCTGAATTCAATCAAAATATAACACCTATTTTCTATTAAAGATAAAACAAATCTAACTTGAATTTACAAAAAACACAAGATAGAAGAATTATAGCACATTTTATTACAAAATGTAACCCTTTGTAATAAAAATGTGCTAATTTAATTTTTTGTTAACATTTCATTCAAAAAATGAACGAGTAGTATGTAAATTAATACTTAACAGGGTTTGCATCAAGATACTTTTTAACCATAAGTGCAACTTTAAATACAATTGCATCATCAAATTCACGCAAATCAAGTCCTGTAAGCTTCTTAATCTTTTCAAGTCTGTAAACAAGAGTATTACGGTGAACAAAAAGCTTTCTTGAGGTTTCCGAAACATTAAGGTTATTTTCAAAGAATCTCTGAATAGTAAACAATGTTTCCTGATCAAGAGTTTCAATAGAGCCAACCTTAAAAATCTCCTTCAAGAACATATCACAAAGAGTTGTAGGAAGCTGGTAAATAAGTCTTGCAATACCAAGATGCTCATAGCTTACAATGTTTCTTTCTGTATCAAACACTTTACCAACTTCAAGTGCAACCTGTGCTTCCTTGAAAGAACGCGCAAGCTCTTTAACACCTGTTACTGTTGTACCTATACTTATAAGAGAGTGAGTGTAAAATTCAGAAGTAAGTGCATCAGAAATAGAACGTGCTAATTTTTCTAAATCCTTACTGTCAATATCACTCTTAACCTCTTTAACAAGAGCAATGTCAGTTTCGCTGATATTTATAACAAAATCCTTAGACTTGTCCGGGAATAAATTCTGAACAACATCATAAACGAAAACATCGTTTTTGTCGAGCAATCTTATAAGAATAACAACTCTTGAAGCATCGTTATTAAAATGAAGCTCGCGAGCTTTAAGATAAATATCACCCGGTAAAATATTGTCAAGGATGATATTCTTTACGAAGTTACTACGGTCGTATTTTTCATCGTAATACTGTTTTATGCTGCCGAGTGAAACACAAAGCATACCAAGATATCCCTTGGATAACTCGTCTGTTCCTTCAATAAATGCTGCACATTCAGGATGAACATGAGTACCAAATGACTGATAGCTGCAGTTTTCAGTTACAACCGGTTCATTTGAAGAAAATACTGCGCTGAGATTAATATTTCTTACCTCACCGATTTTACTGAGGTCGCTGCAAGAAATGACAGAACCTGTTTCATCAATAACACCGATTGTTCTGTCGACAGCCTCTCTCATCTGATGAATAACACTTTGAAATAATCTGTTGGACATTTAATTGACCTCCAAACTAAGATTTTGAACAAAATGACCATTTAACAATTATACATAATACACAACTTTTCTAAAAAAAGCAATAGTTTTTTAGATTTTTTCTTCATTTTTTATGCAAAATGTTAATTTTATGCTAAAAAACGACACAAATAATTAAAAATTGCACATACTTTTCAATAAAAACACTATGGTAAAAATCACCAATATAATCTAAAAAAATGATAATATTACACCATATTATGTGGTCTTTGTGTAATTTTACTTAACTCCTCCTGAGTTAATAAA
>JAFVWD010000172.1 GCA_017501865.1 Clostridia bacterium
CACCACAGGCGGTTATGAAATTATGTACACCGTAGCAGATACCTTTGGTGTTAATGCACCTTATTTACTTATTCTTGTTTTTGTTGCAGTTTTAGCAATTGCCGCTAACATTGGTATAGTCAATGCATTTTCAACAAACTTAAAAGAACGCAAAAGGCAAATAGGTCTTTTAAGGAGCGTTGGTGCTACAAGACGCCAGATTATAAAGGTTTATGGCAAAGAAACGTTTATTTTATGCCTTATTTGTACACCTGTAAGTATTTTAATTTCTATTGGCGCAGTTGCTTTAAGTGTCAGCACGTTTGGTGAAAACTTTGTATTTAAGCCAAACTGGTGGGTTTTACCTTTAAGTGCAATAATAAGTATTTTAATTGTTACACTTTCATCATTTATCCCACTATTTTCTGCTTCAAGAATTACCCCAATGCAGGCTATAAGAAATATTTCACTCAACAGAAAAATAAAAACTAAAAAGATTAAGACTCAAAAAGAATTTAACACATCAAAACTTTTAGCATCAAGAAATATTAAGCTTTATAAGAGCAAACAAATTTTAACAAGTGTAATTCTTGCTATTGCAGTTTTCGGTTCACTTTTCGGTTTTTCTTTAGCTGGTGGAATTGAAAAACAAAACACATCTCTTAAATCGGATTACAAAGTTACTTCAGATATGGATTATGCTTCAAAAAGAATTGCTAATTACGATTGGTTCCGTTATGGAATTTCTGAAAATGACATAGAGGACATACTTTCTAATAGTTATGTAGAAAACATAAAAGGCACAAAAGAAGCTAACGGATATATTGAAGTAGAAGAGCTTACAGATTACTTAAAACTTTGTAATTACGCAACAGGTGTTTATCCTTTATCTGTTAATGAAGTGAAAGTAACTAAAGAAAACTACGAAAAATATCAGGAAACACCTATAGAAAACACCGCAGTTATTGAAAAAACGAATATTACTTCGCCTATTCTTCCGTTGGATTTTTTAGCAATACCAGAGGAAGATTTCAATACTTCAAATGAAACTGTTTTAGAAGGTAAAATAAACATAGACAAATTAAATTCTGGTGAAGAAGTAATTCTTGTTTTGCCTAAAACTTTAGAGCTCAGTACATATTACTACGTTTATGAAAGTGATAACTACAGTTATTCTTCTCTTGACGTAAATGCAAAATCGGCTGATGCAGATGAAGATGAAATAACCATATTAAAAACTGCAGAATTAACAGACGAATTCAAGGTTGGCGATAAAATCAAACTCGGCTTTATAATGTCAAATACCGGTGAAGAGCCTTTAGATTACACTGCAGAAGGTGACGAACCAGTAGTAACCAAAGGAATATTTGACCATGAAAAAATAGAAAAAGAGGTTACTGTTGGTGCAATTATTTATGAGTATTCAGGAATAATAGAACCACTTTTCAACAAACGCTGTCAGCCTTGCGTGTTAACAACTGTTGATGGTTTAGATACTTTCACAAAAAATGTACCTTATGACAAAATTGAAGTAAATCTTAACACAGAATGCACTGAAGAAATAAACAAAGAAATGAAGAGTCTTTTTGACAGGCTTTTTGCTGGTCAAGATACATTTATTGAGTCATTGTATGAAATTGAAAAATATAACACACTTACAGTAAAGACAATGTATATAATAATCACAGCTGTTGTAATTTTACTCTTTACTTTATGTGGCAGTATGATTAACAACGCTCTTACTGCAAGAATAAGAGAAAGCAAAAAAGAAATTGGCACACTACGTGCTGTTGGTGCTTCTACTAAAGAAATCTCTTTTTCTTACATTCGTCAGGTGCTTTCTGTTTTAGGTGTTGGTACACTTTCTGGTGCAGGTGCTTTTGGCTTATTCTTCGGTATTTATACTCTTATTATTTTAAGTTATGGTCAGACACAGGATGACTATATTTTGACATTCTGGCAGACACTTATAGGAATAGTTTCGCTAATTGTTTTCTGTGTTCTTAACGTTTACTTAAAAGTAAAAAAAGAAATGAAACATAGCATTGTAGAAAACATAAGGGAGTTGTAAAATGAAACGAATTTTAATATCTCTGATCTGCCTTTCGGTTGTGATTCTCCCCTGCTTTGCCACCGATGATTCATTTGAAATAACCGAGGCAATAACAAAAGAAAATGCAATTGCTTCGGTTTCAAAAAACTCATCAGAAAAAACTGCTGAAATCACTACAGAAGACACCACTTCTGAAACAGAAGCTATAACTACTGAAAATAATGCTTCTGCGAGGACTGAACCTGTTAAGAAATCCGAAAAGCAAACAGAAAAAGCTACAGAAGCTGATGCGGTCACGGAAGTACCGGAAGAAGTTACCGAAGATAATTCCCAACCACGTCTTATGGTAGTAAGCTATGAAATAGAGGATGGATTTATAAGTCCCGAAGAAACAAAAATACTTACTATAACCTTGAAGAATATGCATTCTGAAAAGCAAGTAAGTAACATTAAGCTTGCTCTTTCAGAAGACTCTGATGAAATCCGCCCTACAGGTATGGGCACAAAGTATATCGACACAATTGGTGCCAATAAATATTACACCTGGTCAGTTGAATTAAAGGCGGTGCACACTGCTACCATCGGCGAACACAAGCTGAGCCTTAGTTGTGAATATGAGGACCTTAATGGTTCAGCTTACACCGCAGACGATACTTTAAGAATTGAAGTAAGACAACCGGCACTTCTGGATTTTGACGGTGCAAAGCTACCTGTTAAGGTCGTTCAGGAGGACACAATTACGGTAAATATAAACCTTATGAATACCGGCAAGGCACCTCTCTACAACTGCAAGGTTGATTTTGACATTGAGGGACTTGATTCAGGTGGCAGCAGCTTTGTTGGCGAACTCGCTCCGCAAGAAAGCGCAACAGCAAATGCTAATTTAAGAATTGATTCCGAATTAACAGGTAAAGTTGCAGGTACCATAACCATTTCTTACGAGGACTCCTTCGGTGAAAAATACGAGCAAATAAAAGAGGTCGGAACAAAAATTGAGAAAAAGGTTATAAAAGCCGAAAAACAAGAAGAAAAAGAAAAGAAAAATCCGCTGTGGTGGCTATTTCTTCTTGGAGGCTTGATTCTCGGGGGCTCTCTCGGCTTCGGAATCCCATTCTTTATAAATTCAAGCAGGCAAAGAAAAAAGGACGAGGCAAGACTTTAAAATGTGATAATATTTTATTGACAGTTCTTTTTTTAAAATATATAATAAACTTGTTGGGAGAATTTAGTTTATTATTTCAAGGCAGCTTGATTTGATAATAAAATTTTTATTTTGGGGTGTATGAAAATGTACAGTATTAAAAATTTCACAAACAACGATGATGTAACCATCCTTGCAGAAAAGGGTCCTTTCCAGGTTCTTCAGTACAAGAGAGACCTTAGTGTTTCTCCTGCAACTGCTATGACTGCATATTTCTGCGATGAAATGAACATCCGTAAAAGACAGGTAGTTTGTGACCTTGCAAAATCAAACGGTATTGTTTGTCAGGCAGGTGCTATGCAATGGACTGTTGGTAATGTAAATGCTACAACAGGTGTAAAAGGTGCAGGCGACTTTTTAGGCAAGCTCGTTAAAGGTAAGGTTACAGGCGAAAGTGCTATTAAGCCTGAATATGTTGGTGACGGCACACTGGTTTTAGAGCCTACATACAGACATATTGTTTTGCTTGATACTGCCGAGTGGAATGGCAAGGTTGTTCTTGATGACGGTTTATTCTTAGCTTGTGATGCTTCAATAAAACAAAAATTAGTTGCTCGTTCTAATGTTTCTTCCGCAGTTCTCGGTGGAGAAGGTTTATTTAACTTAGCTCTTGACGGTAACGGTATTGCAGTTCTTGAATGTCGTTGTCCTCAGGAAGAACTTATTGAAGTAACATTGGAAAATGACGTTCTTAAGGTTGACGGCAGCTTCGCTATTGCATGGAGTGACTCTTTGAACTTTACAGTTGAACGTTCAGGTAAAACTCTTATTGGTTCCGCTGCTTCAGGTGAGGGCTTTGTTAATGTTTACCGCGGAACAGGTAAAGTGCTTCTTGCTCCTGTTGACAGCACAATAGGCGGCTTCCCTGTTGCGACAACAGCTCCTGCTGCACCTGCTTCTGCAGGCACAAAAACCGCAGGCGCTCTCGGTTCAATTTTAGGCGGCATTGCAGACGCACTTGATTGATAATCTTTTATAAATGTATCGGGCTGTAAAAACTGATGTTTTTACAGCCCGATTAGTTTATTTTTCATTATTTACTTATTTATTTCAGCTCTGCTATTGTAACACCGTCTTCACCCTCACCAAATGTACCGAGGCGTGAAAATCTTATTCTTGAATCTGATTTAAGATACTTTGTAACAGCACTTCTTAAAGCACCTGTTCC